>NZ_DJBE01000044.1:0-84807 GCF_002429925.1 Acinetobacter sp. UBA5984 | reverse complement strand
GTTTGTGCAACAAAGCCCTTAGTATCTACAAAGCTAAGTTGTCAGTGGTGCATTTTTGTGGGATAAGTAAATAAAGGAATAGACAATTTGCAGAATTGAAAATCCAGTCTTTTGCCCTGATAAATCATCTACCACGATCACAAACGATATAGACTTTTGGAGAGCCGCTCAGGTGACTAAACAATATCTGACTCATCGTTGTCTGATTGCGCCACCCCATGCAAGTGACGATTTTTTTGCCCACACGGTCATTTATCTGGCCCGTCATGATGAAGATGGCGCTCAAGGGATCATTATTAACCGCCCTGCTGGCATTCAAATTAAAGAATTGCTAAATGACCTGGATATTGAGGCGGATAATGTCAATCCCCATGAAGTGTTGCAAGGTGGACCTTTGCGACCTGAGGCCGGTTTTGTCCTGCATACCGGTCAGCCGACCTGGCATTCCTCTATTGCTGTGGGTGAAAATGTTTGTATTACCACATCTAAAGATATTCTGGATGCGATTGCGCATAATGAAGGTGTAGGCCGCTATCAGATCGCATTGGGTTATGCGAGCTGGGGCAAACAGCAGCTTGAAGAAGAGATTGCCCGGGGTGACTGGCTGATCTGTGAATCCGATATGGACCTGATTTTTAATTTACCTTATAACGACCGCTGGGATGCTGCCTATAAAAAAATGGGCGTAGACCGAACCTGGTTATCTTCCGAGATTGGACATGCCTGATGTAAACGCGCCAAACACCATTATGGCGTTTGATTTTGGTACACAGAAAATGGGAATGGCAGTCGGCCAATCCCTGATTGAAAGTGCCAATCCCCTCCCTTTATTTCCTATGAAAGACGGGATTCCGAACTGGGACGAATTACTGAAAATTGTAAAAAGTCATCAGCCGGGCCTATTTTTGGTCGGCCTGCCACTAAATATGGATGATAGTGAATCTGAACTGTCGACACGGGCACGTAAATTTGCCCGCCGTTTACGTCATCAGACCAATATTGAAACCTTGATGGTGGATGAACGCCTGACCACTCGTGAAGCACGGGATGAACTGGATCATTATCAGGCACAAGGTCGCGGCAAAAAATTGTCTGCGGACAGTATTGCTGCTGCCCTCTTGATTGAAAGCTGGTATAGGCATCCGGCTGGACTGCAACCCTAAATTTCTTTTAAATATAAGCAATAGCATCTTTCGAGATGCTATTTTTTTTGAATTGAAGAATCTCTTTTTTAGTTCATTGGGGTACTTTTAATCTAAAAACAATAGAGTGCCTTCATCAATCATTTTTTAATTATTCAACAATGAGCAAAGAAACTCCCTCATTCTCACTTTCTCCCTGAGGGAGAAGAAATTTTAAATACTAATGAACTAGTATTTTTTGTTTTATCAAAGATAATTTAATTAAGGAAAAAAATAACGAAAAGTCAGGTTAATTCTAGGCTCCAGAACCCGAGTCGTTTTCCGGATACAATGTTTCCAGTAGTGTTGAGTCTGTCCACGCATCACAATCAACTGTCCACTTTGTAAAAGCAGATCTACTGTTTTATTTTCCGTTTTATGTTTAAAACTCATCTTGCGGGTTGCACCCAGACTGAGGGATGCAATCACATTTTCTTGAGATGCTCCTTGATATAGAGCAGCTTCATCATCACTATGCCAGCCCAGACCTTGCGAACCATCTTCATATAAATTGGCCAGGCAGGAATTAAAGGAATGGCCCACCAATTTTTCAATATGCTGCTTTAACCTAAATAGCCCCGGTGTCCAGATATGAGCTTGTTTGAAACTTCTGGAATAATGATATTGATAGTGTTCATCACCATACCAGACGACTTTTCGCCCAGTAATATAATGCTTGCCAAATAAAGTGACTTCATCCGCTTGCCAGGCCAGATGAGCTAGAAAATGCTGTAAATATTGCTGGCTCTGCTGCTCATTTAAAATCTGCCCATAATCCTCTACCACCCCATCAAAAGGTAATAAATTCGCTTGAGGTTCTGGGGCAAACAGGTCCAAAGTCATTTAAAATTAGTCTAAAATTTACGATATCTTGTTGAAAAGATTGAGACTTATCCAGAGAAATTACAATCCTATTTCACAAATAAATACAACATTTACTCTTGAGAGCACGTCCATTCCTGCCTAGACTAAATTCAACTTTGACAATAAAAATAATTGCTTATGAATTTATGGCAGCTGTTTTTAAAACTTCGTCCCTTTGTCAGCCCTTATCGGCTCTTGGTAATTGCGACCCTCATTCTGACCCTGATTGGTTCCTTTACTGCTCAGGTCAATGCACTGACCTTGCAATATGCAGTTGACAGCATCAATGCACTGCTGGAACAAGGGCAAGGGCTGGATGAAGGCTGGCATATCCTGATCACTATCTCTGCCATTTTACTCAGTAAAGAGGTGGTAAATGCACTGGTCCAGTTTGGGCAGAAGTTTTATGGAGAAAAGCTGCGGATTTTTATTTCCCAAGATCTGGCTCAAGGCATTATTGAAAAGTTTTTAAAATACCGGCTGGCATTTTTTAATCAGGACAATAATCAGGCTGGAAAATTACAGACCCGGATCGACCGCGGAATTGGCTCCCTCACCCGACTGGTTCAGATCTTTTTTATTGATATTTTTCCTCTGTTTACCAGTGCAATTGTCGCGCTAGGGCTGATGTACTATGCCAATTTTTATGTCGGACTGGTCGCCACAGCGATTGTGCCGATCTACTTCTGGCTCACCTATAAACAGGCACAAAAACTCGGTGGATGGCGTCGTAGTCTGAGAGATGGTCGGGAAAAAAAGAGCCAAGGTATTCTCAGCATCATTAATTCAATTACAGTCATCAAATCCTTTAACCGGGAATCGATTGAATCAGACAAGCAGCTGAACTTGCAGCGTGAGCTGACCGATAACCAGATGAAAACCCGGCAGACCAGCTTCCTGTTTGATGGTCTGAAAACCTTTATTGAACAGATCGGTATAGTCCTGATTATTATTCTGACTTCCTATTTTGTACTGGATGGACAGATGAGTATTGGCATGATTATGTACCATGTGCTGCTCTTTAATAATGTTTCTGCCCCGATTCGCTCATTGCACCGGATTTATGATGAAGTGAATGATGCCATGATTTATTCAGAGAGCTTCTTCAATATTCTGGAAGCGGATGCTGAAATTGAGCAAAGCGGACAGCAAAAACCACCTGTCCAAGGTCAATTTGAGCTAAGTGGTGTGAATTTTTATTATCCGAATGGGCATCATGCTTTAAAAGATATCAATATGGAAATCCGCCCCAATACCATTACCGCACTGGTAGGATTATCGGGAGCCGGAAAATCAACCTTGATCAGTCTGCTAGATAAATTTTATGAACCACAGGAAGGCCAGATCAAGCTGGATGGGATTGATTTAAAAGATTATAACACTCAATATCTGCGTGATCATATTGGATTGGTACTACAGAAAAACCATATTTTCCAGGGCACGATTTTTGACAATATCCGTTATGGCAAAACCAATGCCAGTATGGATGAAGTGATTGCTGCTGCTCAAAAAGCCTCAATTCATGAACAGATCTTACAGCTACCGGATGGCTATGATTCCGATGCCTTGCAACTGTCTGGCGGTCAGCAACAGCGGATTGCCATCGCACGGATGTTCCTGAAAAACCCGCCGATTATTTTTCTGGACGAGCCGACGGCGAGTCTGGATGCCATTGCGACAGAACAGATCAAACAAAGTCTGGATCAGATCAAGCAAGGCCGTACCGTGATTATTATTTCGCATAGCCTGTCTCAAATTATTGATGCAGACTATACCTATGTAATGAAAGAAGGTTGTATTGCCGAACACGGTGAACATGACGCGCTTTATCATCAAGACGGCGTATATAAGGAAATTTTTGATGCGATGGCCAAGAGCCTGAATATTGAAAAAATTGCCAAGACTTTTGAAGATGATGGAGAGGAAGAAACGCATAGTTAGCTCTTTCCTCTCCATAAAAAAGAAAAGCGGTCTTTAAAGACCGCTTAAAATCAAGATTCATCATTCAGTGCTAAAACTGCACAATCCATTCACCCCTGATATAGCGATAATCGTAATTCGGGAAGCTTCTCTTTGACTTTCATCAATGATCATGAATTTTCTCTTAAATATATAATTTCACTGAGTAAATGAATGCAGGGTTAGGTTTAGACCAGAAGTATGTGACTGATAGCAAAAGAGCTTCGTTTTTCTTTCTTATCTATTGGTTTGATGAGCACATGAAAAAATCTTTTCACTTTCTGAAAATAATTCCATTTTCATAAATCAACCCGCATTTTGCTAAATTACATACAACTTTTGTATGTTTTTTGACAAATAGTTCACATTTCTTTTAATTAAATTTATAACGCTTATTAGTAATTGTTATTTATGTGATTTTTCTCATAGTAATATTAGGGAACGCCTATCCTGTCTAGCTTTCCCAATATCAAGAGCATATTTTTGAAATAAAAAAAGCCTGCACAATGCAAGCTTTTTATCATTATTTAGGTTTGCTTAACGCTGAAATTTTTGTTCAATTTCTTCAACACTGCTATGACGCACATCCAGGCCCTTGACCATATAAATAACCTGTTCCGAAATATTACGTGCATGATCTCCAATGCGTTCCAGTGAGCGTAGCACCCAAAGCACATTGATCACCCGACTAATATGCCGTGGATCTTCAATCATATAAGTCATTAAGGTACGGGTAGCGGACTGATATTCCCGGTCAATGTCAGCATCTGCCTGCATCACGCGTAGCGCTTGGTCTACATCCAGACGGGCAAAGGCATCCAATGCATCATGAATCATCACCCGAACCTGATTACCAATATGTCGGGTTTCCATATAACCGCGTGGTGAACCACCCTCTTCACACAAAGTCTGGGCAATACGGGCAATTTTCGATGCTTCATCTCCAATCCGTTCCAGATCGGTATTGGCCTTGGACATGGCAAGCACCATACGCAGATCAATGGCAGCGGGATGACGGCGAGCCAAAATCAGGGTGAGCGCCTCATCAATTTCACTTTCCAAGCGGTTCACAGTATTGTCCTGAAACTGCACATCGACCGCCATTGCAGCATCTGTATCCAGCAGCGCATGAATGGCATTGGCTACCTGCTGTTCTACCATGCCACCCATGGTCATGAACTTGGTATTTACATCCTGCAATTCTTCATTGAATTGCGAAGAAATGTGATGACTGAGCACAGGATTATTGGGACTCAAGGAAATCTACTCCTGAACAGGAAAAGGCAAAAATACATCATGAACTGTGATTAAAGCATGACTATCATGAAAGTTTGATGACAACTTGTTAGCCTTCTTTAAGAACGGTCATATTCAATGAGCCAGGCATTCATCTCTGCCAGTTCCTTTTCTGTCAATTGTCCTACTGAAGCCTGTAATTGCAGTACATGCAGCAAATAATCATATTTGGCATTCAGATAATCGGTCTTGGCAGAGAAGGCATTGCGCTGCGCCAGTAATACATCCACCATGGTTTTTAAACCTTCCTGATATTGAGCTCTGGAAGCTTGAGAAACGATATCTGAAGACTGCATCGCTGCTTTACGTGCATTCAGTTTAGCCTCATCCGTTTCTACCTGCAGATAAGACTGTTTGACATCGGTGTTGGCTTTGCGAATGGCGGCATCCAGTTGGGCCTCACTTCTCTGTACATTCACGCCCGCCTGACGAATACTTTTTTGGGTTCGGCCACCGGTAAACAGATTCCAGTTAATCTCGACACCAATCTGGTCAAAATCCCCATTGGTTGATAACACTGTTTCAGGGGTCTGCTTTAAATAGCCATAGGTTCCAACGGCTTCAACCTGAGGATAGAGAGCCGCCTGCTCCACCCGTTTGGCATCTTCAGAATAGCGTTTCTGCAAACGTGCCTGCAAAATTTCCAGATTCTGGTTTTGTGCCAGTTCGGTCCAGGAACCGATATTACTCGGAACAGGTTTCTGGAACTGGAAATCCTCACGCAGAACCGCCAGATTTTCCTGATAAGCTCCAATCAACTTAGCCAACTGTTCCTGAGCTAGAACCAACTGCACCTGTGTAGAAATCCGGTTAGCTTGCGCACTCTGATATTGGGCATTGGCTTCACTGACATCACTTCTCGCCACGAGCCCTTCTCGAAGTTTGGCATTCATCATCCTTAACTGTTCTGATAAAGCCTGCTCTTCTTGCAGATAAGCCGTAGTTAAAGACTGCTGACGTAAAACATTAAAATAGGCTTCTGCCACCTGCAAAATATGCTGCTGCTTTTGCAGACGCAAATTAACTTCGCTGAGTTCTACTGAGGTTTTGACCTGCTTATAACCTTGCCAGGCATCCCAACGAAATAGTGGCTGACGTGCAGTGACTGCAATCTGACGTGTGGTCGTACTCGAACCTTGTAATTCCCCAAATTCAACAGGCAAGCCTTCTATCGATGAATTATCAGCAGACTGGTTTTTACGGGTCACATTTCCAGATAAAGTCACAGTCGGCAATAAATTTCCGCTGGCAATGCCCAGATTGAGCTGATCCGACTGGTATTGCAACAGATTCGCCTGCCAGTTCGGATCATTCTGCTGGGCACGCTGATAAGCTTCGAGCAGATCCAGCGCAAACAGTGTGGGACTGGCCCCCAATAAACAGGCACTGACGATGAGTTTTAATTTCATTTTATAGTTTTCACCCCTACAGCCATTTAAATCATCAGATTAAGGCGCTTTAAACCCAGCAATACTAAAGATTTCTTTTGATTTTTTACGTATGACTTTTATTACTTTTCTCTTATAGATCCACGATTTTATTCAATATTCCTCCTACTTTCCCCATCCTGCATCCTAGCTTAACAAAGCCATTCACAATACTACACATAGAACTTGAATTAGATCTATACAATATAGCTCCCAGTAAGGCAGTTATTTCTGATTTCATCTATATAGAGTCCTGAAGCATAGTGTTAACGCGAATTCATTCGATATTCAAAGTTTGTTTTGTTTTCAGCAGTTTGCTGTTCGTAGGCGGATGCCAGCAATCCTCAGAACCGCAGGTTGAAATGGAACAGGCCGAGGTTAAAACCGTTCAATCTCCCGCGAACGATTTCACCCTCATGTGTGAAAATATTGAAAAAAACATGTCCCAGATTAATGAACAGCGCACCACTTTTGCACTGGAACAGATTAATCAGGATCTTAAAGTGTGTCTGCCGCTGATGGAACTGGCCGAGCAGAAACACCTGATGCAGCGTTCTACTGAAATGTATCAACGCTTCCTGCATGTGGAACGTACCGAATTCCAGCAACGTGCTTTCGAGCAATATGCCTTGGAAATGGCTCAACATCCCACCATTCAGCAAAGCCACTTTGAACAGTTAACTACGCGTGACCAGTATTTATTGAAGCATAAAGGTCAGGCCTATGTAGAACTGCTGGATCAGGGCAATGGCACGCTGCAATATCGTCGTAGCCCGGAATACTTGGCGCGTATCTTTGCACCGTATTTACCGGCTGCCGAAAAGGTATTTATTGAAAATCTGGCTGAGCAGAATATGGAACCGGTCTTGGTCGAAAAACGTTTGCAGCTTGAAGCCGCCAATATTGCCGCTCGCGCTCTGTTCTGGGAAGATTATCTGCAAACCTATCCGAAAAGCAGCTATCAGCGTGATGCCGAATATCTGCTGAAACAATATACTTATTTCCTGTTTAGAGGCAGCGAGCAATCACCAATCTCTGAAGATTATCGTGATCGTTATTCGGTAGAAACCAGCCATCTGGAAACTATTATCGGTCTGGCGCGTGGTCAGAAATCCAAGTTATCGACACAGGCACAATTATTTTTAGAGTTTCTGGACATGAATCCTGAACAGCGTCAGCGTGCCTTAGCTGCGGATTATCGTAACCGTTCCAGCACTGAACAGATTTTATATTATGCCCAAGTCACCCCACCCTCACAGAACTACGGTAAAGACTGTTTTAAGGATGCCATCTGTCTTTAAAACAATCTTTTCTTAAAAATCGATGAGATAGCCAAAAATCAGCATCCCCTTCCAATTTAAAGCTACTTTTTAAATACCAACTAAGCTAAGATTTAGCCTCGCTTGACGGAGCGCGAGTAATAACTCGCTGAGATCACTTAAATCAGCCTTTTCGGCCATTTGATAGTGAGTACCGTTGAACCTGATCAGGTTAATACCTGCGTAGGAATCAAGCCATCTAAAAACGACTACCCTTGTTTTATCTACTCCCTGATAATTCTGTCCACGTTTTTGGTCGTGCTTGATTCGTTGATGTCATTCATAAGGATCATTGCAATGAGCCAGTTAACGAATCTTTCTTCTGAAACTCCCCTTACTCCACACGAACAGGAAGCGCGTGATCTGACCCGCATTCTGCCGGCTTCCCGTAAAGTCTATCTGCAAGGTTCACGTCCTGATATTCAGGTACCCATGCGGGAAATTTCTCTTAGCGAAACCCCGACTGGCCTAGGTGGTGAATATAATGCACCGCTGATGGTCTATGACACTTCAGGGGTTTATACCGATCCAAACGTTGAAATTGATCTGAATAAAGGCCTGCCAAATCTACGTGAAGGCTGGATTGAACAGCGTAATGACACAGAAATGCTGGACGATTTAAGCTCTGAGTTCGGTCGCCAACGCTTACGTGATATCCGTACTGCCAACATCCGCTTTGCCCATATTCAGAAACCACGCCGGGCTAAACATGGCCAGAATGTGACCCAGATGCATTATGCCAAACAGGGCATTATTACGCCGGAAATGGAATATATCGCGATCCGGGAAAACCTGCGTCAGCTGGAAGGTACCGATATGCGCCAGCATCCGGGACAGAATTTTGGTGCCAAAAATTTACAGGAAATCACGCCTGAATTTGTCCGTCAGGAAGTAGCTGCAGGCCGTGCCATTATTCCTGCCAATATCAATCACCCTGAACTGGAACCAATGATTATTGGTCGCAATTTCCTGGTAAAAATTAATGCCAATATCGGAAACTCTGCGCTGGGTTCAAGTATTGAAGAAGAAGTGTCAAAAATGACCTGGGCCACCCGCTGGGGTGCCGACACCATTATGGATCTGTCGACTGGTCAAAACATCCATGAAACCCGTGAATGGATTATCCGTAACTCACCAGTGCCAATTGGTACAGTCCCAATTTATCAGGCTCTAGAAAAAGTCAACGGTGTAGCTGAAGACCTGACTTGGGAAATATTTAAAGATACCTTGATTGAACAGGCTGAACAGGGCGTGGATTACTTCACGATTCATGCCGGTGTGTTATTGCGTTATGTACCGCTGACCGCAAATCGTCTGACTGGTATTGTGTCACGTGGTGGTTCGATCATGGCACAGTGGTGTCTGGCACATCATCAGGAAAACTTCCTTTATACCCATTTCGATGAAATCTGCGAAATCATGAAAGCCTATGATGTGTCTTTCAGCCTCGGGGATGGCTTACGTCCGGGCTGTATTCAGGATGCCAATGACGAAGCACAATTTGCTGAACTGCGCACTTTGGGTGAACTAACGCATCGTGCCTGGGAACATGATGTTCAGGTGATGATCGAAGGTCCGGGGCATGTACCGATGCATATGATCAAGGAAAATATGGATCTGCAGCTGGAAGTCTGTAAGGAAGCACCTTTCTATACACTTGGGCCATTAACCACAGATATCGCACCGGGTTATGACCACATTACTTCGGCGATTGGTGCCGCGATGATTGGCTGGTACGGTACGGCAATGCTTTGCTACGTGACACCGAAAGAACATTTAGGCTTGCCGAACAAGAAAGATGTGAAAGACGGCATCATTACCTACAAGATTGCTGCACATGCTGCCGACTTGGCCAAAGGTCATCCAGGTGCTCAAGCCCGTGACAATGCCCTGTCTAAAGCCCGTTTTGAGTTCCGCTGGGAAGACCAGTTTAACCTGAGCCTGGATCCGGACACAGCACGCAGCATGCATGATGAAACCATGCCAAAAGCGGCGCATAAATCAGCTCACTTCTGCTCGATGTGCGGACCGAAGTTCTGTTCAATGAAAATCACCCAGAATGTGCGGGATTATGCCAGCCAGTTATCTGCTGATGAGACCCCGGCTGTAACGCAGGCAGAGATTGAAGCCGGACTTAACCAGATGAAAAACGATTTCCATAGCTCTGGTCAAAAATTGTACCACAAGGTGTAAAACTGTAAAAAAAACAGTTGTTTTCATAAAAATCTCAGATAGGATGAAAAAAATAAGTTATTTCATCCTTTTCTGAGTTATGAATATTATTAAACAAGCCTCTTATAATAAAAAAGATTTTAGGATAGAGGCCCGTGAGTTTTTATATCGGGGATTTATTCAGGTGGAAAAAGTCACGTTACGTCACCGTGTCTTCCATCAGGAATCTTATACACCTGCATTGCAGCGTGAGCTCATCCATCGTCCTGAAGCCGCTGGGGTACTGCTGTATAACGATCAGCAGCAAAAATTCGGCTTGATTGAACAGTTCCGTATTGGGGGACTGGATGATCAGGATACGCCATGGCAACTAGAAGTCATTGCCGGTGTACTGGATGGCAATGAAACGCCTGAGACCTGTATTCGCCGCGAAGTTTTCGAAGAGTCAGGTTGTACCATTGATTCCTTGCAGCATCTTTTCAGTTTCTATCCTTCTGCCGGTGCCTGCTCGGAACTGTTTCATCTTTATGTCGCCCAGACTGAACTGCCTGAAGAAGGCGGTGTTTTTGGCATGCCGGATGAAGGGGAAAATATCCAGCTGCACATTCTGGATTATGCCGATATTCCGACCCTGCTGAGTAATGGTCGCCTTAGAAATGCACCTGTGATTATGGCACTGCAATGGCTACAGCAGCATCAGCAGGCTGTCCCGTCAGGTTTAAGGGAGCAGACATGACATCGGAACAATTCAATCCTGCATCACCACAAGAATGGACCATTATCCAGATTTCTGACACCCACTTGATGGATCAGCCCAATCTGGAATTCGCGAATATGAATCCCGAGCAGAGCTTCCATGAAGTCATGCAGCATATTCAACACAATTTTCCAGAAATGGATGCACTCGTACATACTGGTGATCTGGCACAGGTGCCGTTCGCACAAACCTATACGCGTTATTTAGAATATATCCAGTCTTGCCAGGTGCCCTATTACCAGATTCCGGGCAATCATGATGACATCAAGGTCTTTCCTTTTTATCAGGATCGAGATCAGGCTCATGCGATTCATTTTGGCAACTGGACCCTGATTTTACTGAATAGTGCAGTCCAGGATCGGATAGATGGTTGGGTAGAACAGGCTCAACTGGAACAGCTGGATCAATTATTGCTTGAATACCGAAATCAGTATGTGGTTGTGGCTTGCCATCATCATCCTTTTGCGATGAAGTCGCACTGGATTGATCAGCACCGGCTAAAGAATGCTGAAGATCTAAAAGATGTACTGGCCCGGCACCAGAATGTGAAGTTGGTTCTATTTGGTCATGTACATCAGGATTCCTGCAATAAATGGCACGGTATCCAGTTTTTATCAACGCCATCGACCAGTGTACAGTTCAAACCCAAGAGTGATGAATTCGCGCTAGACCAGGCGACACCTGGCTATCGTGTATTACATTTGAAACAAAATGGGGAGTTCGATACACATATCGAACGTGTGGCCTTAAGCCAGCAAAATATTAATACCGAAATTTCAGGTTATTAACTTTGCATTTTATTTTTTTTGAATTACTTTATTGCAACCAAAGGAAATGTGATATCTATAATCCAGACATCAAAGACTATCAAAAAGCATAAAAAGTCTATATGATGACGACCCCCGTAGGAGGATAATCTTTCTACAGGGTGGATAAAAATTGCATATCACCATATTTTTTGCGTATTACATACGCATATGATGAGGAATGCCCTAAATGGCGAATGACAACCAAAATCAAGTCTTAGACGAACAAACTGATGTTGTAGAGGAAAAACCTACAAAACGTGTGCGCAAATCTAAGCCGAAAACGACTGAGGGTGGTTCTACTGCTAGCTTATTTGGTATTGAACCTTATCAACCTAAAAAAAATGAAGAATACATGTCTGAAGGGCAGCTTGAACACTTCCGCCAAATTTTGATGGCATGGAAAGCTGAACTGATGTCAGAAGTTGATCGTACTTTAAATACGATGCAAGACGAAAACACTGCGCTCCCTGATGTAAACGACCGTGCGACTCAGGAAGAAGAATTTGCCATCGAACTTCGTACTCGTGACCGTGAACGTAAACTGATCCGCAAAATCGAGCAATCTATCGAAGCAATTAAAAATGATGACTACGGTTTCTGTGAAACTTGTGGTATCGAGATTGGTCTGCGCCGTCTGGAAGCACGTCCAACTGCAACTTTATGTATCGACTGCAAGACTTTGGCAGAGATCAAAGAGAAGCAAAATAACGGTTAAGCATGTCTTTAAGTAATCCCTCCCTGACCCTCCCTTTATCAAAGGGAGGGAAAGCTGAAGAGAATTACGTGGGCCGGTTCGCGCCATCGCCAACCGGCCCTTTGCATTTTGGTTCCCTCATTACCGCAGTCGCTAGTTACTGCGATGCCAAAGCCCATCAGGGGCGCTGGCTAGTCCGTATTGAAGATACAGACATCCCGCGAATTTATCCCGGCAGCGAAGAACATATTCTACATGCAATGGATGCTTTTGAATTCGAGCCATATGGCGAAATCATCTACCAGAAAGAGCGTCTGGATATTTACGAAAATGTCATTCAGCAACTGCGCCAGCAGGGTCTGGTTTATGCCTGTCAATGTACCCGCAAAATGCTGGGCTCCAATCATATTTACCAAGACACCTGTCGTGACTTAGGTTTGCCTTTTGAACATCAAGCAATTCGGGTCAAGGTTGAAGATGTTGAAATCTGTTTTGAAGATCGCCTGCAAGGTCAACACTGTTCAAAGCTGAAAAAAGACTTGGGTGACTTTGTACTGAAACGTCGTGATGGCATCATCAATTATCAGTTGGCAGTCGTAGTCGATGACTATCTGCAAGGCATGACCCATGTAGTTCGCGGTGCAGATCTTTTAGATAATACCGAACGTCAGATTTATCTGGGTCAATTGTTAGATTATCCGCGTTTAAGCTATATGCATTTACCACTGGCAATGAATGATCAGGGCCAGAAACTGTCCAAACAAAACTTGGCGCAAGCACTGGATCTTGATCAGGCTCCCCTGCTCTTGCAACAAGCACTTCAAGCCCTATGTCAGGTGCCCGTAGAACTGGATCGCCCTGCTCGTATGCTCAAACAAGCCGTCGCACAATGGGACATCTCCCGAATCCCGCATACAACTGAGCTACAAGGTCACTATTTATAAAAGAGAGTTTTCACTTAAGCTAAAAGCAATAACAAAGGCGAGTGAGAACCATAACAATGTTTTTTATTTTTGGTATAGGACCGAAAACCAAGGTCATTGAAAAAAGCCAGTTTCTTTGTCCAGTTTGCAGAACTCGTTCTGGGTATGAACTAAAACAGCAGCGTAATTATTTTTCTTTATTTTTTATTCCGCTAGTTCCACTTTCCAAGGCAAAAAGTACTTTTGTGCGTTGCCTGAATTGTGGAACTGTCATGCCGAGCACAGTACTTGACCATGCTCAGCCTGATCCACAGCGCTCGTCTAATCTAGAAGCTTGATTCTTCCCGGCTTGGATTGACCTGTTGAGTGGTTGAGTCAATTTTCAGAATCAAACTGATCATCACCGCACAGACAATTAGTGATGAACCGCCATAACTAATAAATGGCAGGGTCAAACCTTTGGTTGGCAATAGGCCCATATTCATACCAGCGTTTACCAGAATCTGTAACAGGAAAATGATACTGATCCCATAAGCCAGATAACCTGCGCGCAAGTATTGATGCTGCAAGGCACGATGTCCAATCCGGATACAGCAGACCATCACGGTAAAGGACAGAATCAGAATGATAGAAATACCCAAGAAACCAAATTCTTCCCCTAAGATCGCCAACATAAAGTCAGTATGAGCTTCAGGAAGATATGACATTTTCTGGATACTGTGGCCTAGCCCTACTCCCGTCCATTCACCACGACCAAACGCCATCAAGGCATTGGAAAGCTGATAACCTGTACCAAGCGGATCTTCCCAAGGATTCGAGAAAGACATTAAACGTTGTAAACGATAAGGTTCCAGAGCAATCGCAGCAGCAAATGCACCCAATAAAGTAATAAAAGCGACACCGAACTGAATCCAGGGAGCACCTGCCAGAAAGAATACACCGAGCATGGTCAGGGTAATTACCACCGTTGCACCCAAGTCAGGCTCAAGAATAATCAGACCAACGGTTGCACCCATGATGGCGCTTAAACGTACCAAGCCCTTGATATTATTACGAACCTCTTCAGCACGGCGCACGACGTAGTCAGCGGTAAAAATCGCCATCATGACCTTGGCGACTTCCGAAGCCTGCAAGGTAAAACCGGCTACCCGAATCCAGCGCTTGGAGCCGTTTACCTCAGTCCCGACAAAGAGTACGGCGACCAGCAAAACAATAGTAATAATCCATAAAAAGAAGGTGTTATTGAACCAGACTTTTAATGGAACTTTATAAGCTAGAAAGGCTGCACCCGCCGCAACCAGAATCGAGATTGCATGTCGGGTTACATAGTGGAAAGCATTTTCATGCATCCGTTCCGCATAAGGCATCGAAGCCGATGCCACCATGATCGAACCGATGCACAGCAAAGCCAGTACACAAAAAATCAGCACATTACGCGGATTAACTTCAGCGGGCAGCTTAGGTACCCACTGCTGATAAAATTGATTAATTTTATTGATCGCAGTCTGAGCAAACTCAGCCATATCACGAATCCTTGTTATTCTTAATTGAGTTCATTCACATAGGCCACAAACTTGCGACCACGTTCCGGATAACCGGAGAACATGTCAAAACTTGCACATGCAGGAGACAATAACACGACATCATGTGCCTGAGTGCGCTTCTGGCAAATTTCTACTGCTTCCTGCAGGCTTTCCGCATGAATCAATTCAGTCGTACCCGCAATCGCTTCTTCAATAATTGGGCGGTCCACACCAATCAATACGGCTACTTTCGCATACTTAGATAATGAGTCACGTAAAGCAGTAAAGTCCTGGCCTTTACCTTGACCGCCAAGAATAATAGCAACCTTGCCACCTTGAGCTTCGATCGCCATGCCTAGACCATCAAGTGCTGCCAGTGTTGCACCAATGTTGGTTCCTTTGGAGTCATTATAATAACGTACCCCATTGACTTCTTTAACGAATTCACAGCGGTGTTCCAGACCTTTAAAGGTTTTTAAAGTGTCCAGCATAATGTCCATTGGTAGGCCAATCGCTTCACCTAAAGCTAAGCAAGCCAAGGCATTTGCCACATTATGGGTACCTTGAATATACATGTCAGAACTTTTGAGCAGACGTTCACGACCACGTGCCAGCCAGATTGTGCCGTCTGTATCTTTGAGAATACCGTACTGGTTGATGTCCGGTGCATTCAAACCAAAGCTCTGCATCGGTATTGCATCTGGAACCAGTGGACGGGTCAGTGAATCATCACGGTTAAACACCACTTTTTTTACACCTTGGAAAATACGGTGTTTGGCGGTGTGATAACCCATCATGTCGCCATGACGATCCAGATGGTCTTCACTCATATTTAGAACAACAGCCACTTCAGCCTGCAAGTTTGATGTGGTTTCTAACTGGAAGCTCGACAATTCCAAAATATACAGTTCAGGATCATCTTTGGTCAGATCCAGTGCTGGACGACCAAGATTCCCCCCAACTGCCACTTTTTTACCCGCATTCGCTGCCATAAGACCGATTAAAGTCGTTACGGTACTTTTGGCATTTGAACCGGTAATGGCCACAATCGGCTTATCCGTCGCACGACGTAAAATCTGGATTTCACTTACCACAGGAATACCTTGTGCCAGTGCTGCTTGAATCTCAGGCAGTTTTGGATCGAGTCCCGGACTGATGATAATTTCTTCGGCAGAGAGCAACAGATTCTGGTCAAACTTGCCAAAACTGGTCTGTACTTCCGCAGGAATCTGGTCATGTCCCGGTGGGGTAGCTCTTGAGTCCGTTACTGCAACGCGGTAGCCCTGGTCATGTAAGAAGTTGACCGCTGCAACACCTGAAATTCCGAGTCCTGCAACGACTTTTAATCCACCACGTTGTATTAACATTTTCGCCCCATTTTCTGGTCTATTTTAAAACTGACGAAATGGTAGCACTTTGCTGTTTTGAATGCTTTTTCTGTTTTGACTTTCTCTGGCATTTTTTGTGTCAGGGCGTAAAAAAATATCGTTCAATCTTCATCTTTAATCGGTTTAATAATTAATAAATTTTTATTGGCGTCATTATGGGAATAAAAGTTAAGACCATGCTATCCATAACTTGAAAGGAAAATCAGATAACGTTTCCATTCATATATAGAAAAATAGTGGATTCTTCTCACCCAGATAAATCAATAAGTTTCTAAAAAATAAAAAAATGAGGGAGCTTATTTCTAAACTCCCCCTACTCATTTGCATGCTCAGTTTTTATTCTCAAACAGAATGAAAATTTACTTCCATTTCACTGCCTGAGCTTTAGGCTTAGCATCCGAACTTTGTTCCGATGCCGGGCAGGCACAGTTACCACCACAGCCACTGGCCATAGCCGGTTTTAACCATTTCGCCAGCGTATGCCAGTCCTTGGCTGCACAGGCATCAGACAACTTCTGGAAGACTGAGCGTGAAGTATTCGGAAATACCTTTTTAAATACCACTAGCGCACTCCAGACAACCAGTACCGCTACAATCAGAATTTCAATCATCTCAATCTCCCATTCACATGATCATTCAGATCTAGCCAAGGTTTCCCTTCAGCCAGTTTAACCCAAATAATGTGATGCAATTTGATAAGTCAGGAATGACATGAAATATGCCAAACCAAACAGGTAGAAGGTCATAAAGCTGACCGTTTTCCATGAACCGGTTTCACGCTTCACAGTGGCTAAGGTCGCCAGACAATGTGGTGCATAAATAAACCAGACCAGTAGAGACAAGCCGGTCGCGATCGACCAGCCTAAATCACCGCCGCCACTAATCAGTGCCGCCAGACCCTCAGACATGGCATCTTCATCAACTGCAGACAAGGCATAAACCGTACCCAATGCTGCCACGACAACTTCACGCGCTGCCATCGCCGGAATCAGTGCAATACAGATCTGCCAGTTAAAGCCCAATGGTGCAAAAATAGGTTGCATCACATGACCGAGCATCCCGGCAAAGGAATAATCGATATCCGGTAAAGTTGCACCTTCTGGCGGCTGCGGGAACGTACACAGGAACCAAAGCAGGATAGATAACGCAAAGATGATGCCACCGACACGCTTCAAGAAGATTCTGCCGCGATCAAGCAAACCAATCCAGACGTTTTTAACATCCGGGAAACGGTAACTTGGCAGCTCCATCAACAGCATGTGCTGAGACTTGTCTTTATGGAAAAATTTCAAGATAAAGGAAACAATCAGTGCACTTAGAATACCGGCCATATACAGACCAAATAACACTAGACCTTGCAGGTTCATGAAGCCCCACACAGTTTGCTTAGGAATGAAGGCTGCAATCAGCAACGCATATACTGGCAGACGTGCAGAACAGGTCATCAGTGGTGCTACAAAAATTGTGGTCAGACGGTCACGTGGATCACTAATCGTTCTTGAAGCCATAATCCCCGGCACGGCACAGGCAAAGCTGGACAATAGAGGGATGAAAGCACGACCCGAAAGACCTGCCTTAAACATCAATTTATCCAGCAGGAAGGCGGCACGTGGTAAATACCCGGACTCTTCCAAAACCAGAATAAAGAAGAACAGAATCAGAATCTGCGGCAGGAAGACCACGACCCCACCCGCACCGGCAATAATCCCGTCAACCACTAAGCTGTTTAATAAAGGATGAGCGATCAGTCCACCCATGTACTCGCCCAGCCAGCCGAAGAAAGTTTCAATTCCGTCCATAAATGGTGCAGCCCAGGCAAAGACCGCCTGAAACACCACAAACATCATGATGGCTAGGCTAAGTAGGCCCAATACCGGATGCAGGAATATCTTGTCCAGGAAATCAGTACGTTTATCTTCCTGATCGGCATAATTCACCACATCTTTCAGAATACTGGCAATCTGATGATGGTGATCGCCATTCAAACCGCTGAGTTCAGTTTGCGGAGCAGAAAACTTGTTTTTATCCAGTGCATTTTTCAGGTTTTCAACGCCTGAAGTACGCACGGCAACAGTTTCAACCACAGGTACACCCAGACGTTCAGACAGTTTCTGGGTATTGATCTGCATCCCGCGACGGCGTGCTTCATCCATCATGTTCAGCACCACCAGCATTGGACGACCCAGCTGAATCATTTCCAGTACCAGTCCCAGATGCAGTTTTAGATTTGTTGCATCTACCACGCACAGGAAAGTATCTTGCTGGCCTTCTTCTGCAATTTTACCCTGAACCACATTACGGGTAATTTCTTCGTCCGGGCTGGTCGCATCCAGACTATAAGTTCCTGGCAGATCCAGTACACGTACCGGTTTGCCTGAAGGAAGTGTAAAATTCCCGACTTTACGCTCAACCGTAACCCCGGCATAGTTGCCGACTTTTTGACGGGATCCGGTTAAATGGTTGAATAAAGAGGTTTTACCGCAGTTTGGGTTACCGACAAGGGCAATACGTAAGGTATCACTCATGCCGCCGCTCCCTGTTCAATTTCAATCTTGGCCGCTTCCGATTTTCGTAAAGCAAAACGCGTAAACCCCACCTGAATAAGAATCGGATCCCCACCAAAAATACCTTTGGTAATGACTTGTACCTGAGTTCCTGGTACAAAACCTAAAGTTTCCAAGCGACTGGCCACAACATCGTGGGAAGCGCCTTTACCATCAGTAGTTCGATTAACTTTTCGAATGATGGCAGTTTGTTTTACTTTCAAATCAGACAAACGCACCGTGAAAATTCCTAAGACTTTTGTACAGTATACAAACAAATGAGAATAATTAACAAATAAGTATTAATTACATTTCTTCTTGGCTGTATAGCACATCGACATGTTCGTAAAATTAAACTAGAGTGGAGAATAGCAATCAGGCTTCTCGCTTTTAAAAATTATCTTCATTAAACATCATGCTGAATAAAAAACCTCGCATTCCTAGTCCAGTTCAGATTCCTGAAGCTTTCAGTTACTTACAGGGTTTTCGTGATTATCTGATTGCCCAGACAGTGAGTCCCCATACCCGGAATGCCTATTTGTCTGATCTGATTCAGTGTGCTGAATGTCTGGTCAAACCTTTACCGGAATGGGACCATGATGATATTTCCGATGTGCTGATTGAATTGACCAAACAGCAAAAAAGTCCACGTTCAATTGCACGATGTTTGTCCGCCTTACGTTCTTTTTATAAATTCCTGCGGGAACAAAAACTACGTAGTGACAATCCGGTCGCTGCTCATAAAACACCAAAACTGGGCCGTGCCCTGCCAAAAGACCTGTCTGAGTCTGATGTCGAAGCGTTGATTCATGCACCCGATATTAATACTGCCCTCGGTTTACGTGATCGTGCCATGTTTGAAGTACTTTATGCCTGTGGTTTACGGGTGACAGAACTGATTAATCTACGTCTCGATCTGATTAATTTAAAACAAGGCTATTTGCGTATTGTCGGTAAAGGCAATAAAGAACGTCTGGTGCCAATGGGACAGATGGCTTGTGAATGGGTAGAAAAATACCTGCAAGAGGCACGTCCGCAACTGTATAAAACAGCGAGTGATTATCTGTTCCTCACCCAGTATGGCGGCATCATGAGCCGGCAGAATTTCTGGTATGCCATTAAACGCTATGCACTCCAGGCCGGAATTCAGGCTGAACTGTCTCCGCATACTTTGCGTCATGCCTTTGCCACGCATTTACTCAATCATGGCGCCGACTTACGGGTAGTACAAATGTTGCTAGGTCATAGTGATTTATCCACCACACAGATCTATACCCATGTGGCACAAGTCAGAATGCAGCAACTGCATGCAACCCATCATCCACGGGCTTAGGAGCTGATTTGAATAGAATAAACTGAGAAGTTTGACGTAGCTCTATCTTTTTTTGCTATGCTAATGCTCTGTTTTTAGTCCAAGAAAAAAAGGGTTATTATGACATTTGCCCGCACCAAAATTTTTATCGCTTGTCTGCTTGCTACCGGTCTGGGACTGAGCGCATGTTCCAATTCCAATAATTCAGATAAAAAGCAAGATACGCTTACAGCAAGTGCGCCGGCGACGGGTGAAGCCTCTAACCTTAGCGAACGTAATGCACAGCAACGTCTGATTTCAACGCTCGAAGGTCATTTCAAAAAAGCGGGGATTAACGCAAAAATCACGGGTATTAAATCCACTGAAGTACCAAACATGTCTTGGGTCAGCCTGGAAGGTATGGCACCCGTCTATGTGACAAATGATGGCAAATATCTGATTCAGGGCGATGTCATTCGTCTTGGAGACAAAGAGCTGCATAATGTCAGCGAAACCCTGCAATCTGACGCGAACAAGAAAATCTTTGCAAACCTTAAAGCTGAAGACCTGTTGATTTATCCAGCCAAAGGTAAAACCAAACATGTAATCTATGTCTTTACCGATGTCAGCTGTCCGTATTGTCACAAATTCCATGAGCAGATGGATGAGATGAACAGCAAAGGTATCGAAGTACGTTATATTGCCTGGCCACGTGGCGAGCAGCATATGCCTGCCATGGAAGCCATCTGGTGTAATTCCGACCGTCGTGCAGCCTTCGACCAAGCCATTGCCGGTGGATCTATCACGCCGACTACTTGTAAAAATCCTGTGAAAGATCAATATCAAATGGGTCTTAATATTGGTGTGAATGGCACCCCGGGTGTATACAGTTCTGAAGGACTTTATCTCGGTGGCTATATGAGCACATCAGAATTATTGGATCGCCTTAAATAACTCATTTTAATTAGTTATTTAACTTTATTTTATAGATAAAGATATTCTGAAATGACCCTAGAGTCAGGCCGCTTTTTTAGCTATGATCTAGGCTCTCGTAAAAAACTGTTTATATTTGGAGTGTGACGTGAAACCAGTTCGTCTGGCAATCCTCGGTCTTGGTACTGTGGGTGGTGGTGCCCTTAAACTATTAAAAGAAAATGCTGCTGAGATTAAACGTCGCACCGGTCGTGAGATTCAAATTACCCATGTTGGTACGCGTCGTCCGCGTCCTGATCTGGATCTACCTGAATCAGTTAAACAAAGTGCAGATCTGCTCGACATCGTACGTCAACCTGATGTAGATGTGGTGGTTGAAGTGATGGGCGGTATTCACCCTGCTTATGAAGTGATTAAAGAAGCCATTCTGCATGGCAAACAGGTCGTGACTGCCAACAAGGCCTTATTGGCTGAACATGGGAATGAACTGTTCAAACTTGCCGATGACAACGCTGTGCAAATTGCTTACGAGGCAGCGGTGGCTGGTGGCATTCCAATTATTAAAGTGATGCGTGAAGGTCTGGCAGCCAACAAGATTGACTGGCTGGCTGGCATCATCAACGGTACAGGCAACTTCATTCTGACTGAAATGCGAGATAAAGGCCGTGCCTTTGCTGATGTACTGAAAGAAGCGCAGGAACTGGGTTATGCAGAAGCCGATCCAACCTTCGATGTAGAAGGAATCGATGCAGCACATAAACTGACATTACTGGCCTCTATTGCTTTTGGTATTCCATTGCAGTTTGATAAAGTCTTTACTGAAGGCATCAGCAAAATTACTGCACAAGACGTGAAATATGCTGAAGACTTGGGCTTCCGTATCAAACACCTCGGTATTGCGCGTCGTGCTGAAACCGGTATCGAACTCCGCGTGCATCCTACCCTGATTCCTGAAGAGCAATTGATCGCTAATGTCAATGGTGTGAAAAATGCAGTTCTAGTTCAAGCCAATGCGGTTGGTCCTACACTGTATTACGGTGCGGGTGCTGGCGCGGGCCCTACAGCTTCTGCAGTAGTTGCAGATGTCGTGGATATCGTACGTGATATTTCTTATACTGAAGACGGTGCTGGTACAATTCCACAACTGGCTTTTGAAAGCTTAAGTGACCTGCCAATCCTGCCACGTGAAGAAATGACGACTGGATACTACATCCGGATCAATGCTGAAGATCAAACCGGAGTACTGGCTGAAGTAACCTCTATTCTAAGCCGCGAAGGCATCAGTATTGATGCAATTCTGCAGCAGTCACGTCTGAAAGATCTTATTCCTATCGTGATCCTGACTGATCCTGTCAAGGAAGCAAAAATGGATGAAGCGTTAAAACAAATTCAAGCTCTTCCTGTCATTCATGGCGAAATTGTACGAATTCGTTTAGAATCGCTTGATAATTAATCGGGTCGAGGGGACACTCTCCCCTTGCCAAGCTCTACACACAATTGGAACATCATCATGTCGAATGCCAATCGTTATACTGGTTTAGTTGACCGCTATCGCGACCGTTTACCAGTGTCTGCAACTACTAAAGCTGTTTCTCTGGGTGAAGGTAACACGCCACTGATTAAGCTTGCGAATATTCCGCGCATTATTGGCAAAAATGTTGAAATTTATGTGAAGTACGAGGGCTTAAACCCGACTGGTTCATTTAAAGACCGTGGTATGACCATGGCGGTAACAAAAGCGGTTGAAGAAGGCTCTAAAGCCATTATCTGTGCATCTACAGGTAATACTTCAGCAGCTGCAGCAGCTTATGCAGCGCGTGCAGGTATCAAAGCGTTCGTTTTAATTCCAGAAGGCAAAATTGCCATGGGTAAAATGGCGCAAGCGATGATGTACGGTGCAATCACCATGCAAATCCGCGGTAACTTCGATGACGGTATGCGTCTGGTAAAAGAAATCGCTGACAAAGCACCTGTGACGATTGTTAACTCAATTAACCCATACCGTCTGCAAGGTCAAAAAACCATTGCTTACGAGATCGTGGATGAATTGGGCCGTGCACCAGACTACCACTGCCTGCCAGTAGGTAATGCAGGTAACATTACTGCGCACTGGATGGGTTATACCGAAGCAGTTGCGAATCAACCTGCTGATCAATTCGAGCAAGTGGTTTACGACGCTGCCACTGATGCCTTCACTGGTCCTAAACCTGAAGGTCTGCCAACAATGGTAGGTTACCAGGCTTCTGGTGCTGCACCTTTCCTTCGTGGTGCACCTGTTGAAAATCCTGAGACTGTTGCAACTGCAATCCGTATTGGTAATCCACAAAGCTGGAACCATGCGAAAGCGGTTGTTCGTGATTCTAAAGGTTGGTTCGATGAACTGACTGATGCCGAGATTCTGGAAGCGCAACGTCTTCTTTCTATGTATGAAGGCGTATTCGTAGAACCTGCATCTGCAGCTTCAATCGGTGGCGCAATCCGTGACATTAAAGCAGGTAAAATTGCTGAAGGTTCTGTGATCGTGTGTACTGTAACTGGTAACGGTCTGAAAGATCCGGATACTGCGATCAAACAATGTTCTGATGCTGTAATGCTGTCTATCGACGCAACTTTAGAACAGGTTCGTGAATCAATTCTTTCAAATATGTAAGATACAGAATCAAAAAAGCCCTGCAATTGCAGGGCTTTTTATATGCGCTTAAAAAAGATTAAACACGTTGTTTAGGCAAGCTAGACACCCAGGTCATGAGACGAGTCGCATCATTGGTACGTGCAGCAGTTGAATCCGCACCTAATACCACGACCACCACAGGACGGTTATTCAAGGTCGTGTGCATGACGACACAACGTCCTGCTTCATTGATATAACCGGTTTTAGACAGGTTGATATTCCAGCCACCATTACGCACCAGTGAATTGGTGTTGTTCGATTTCAATACACGATAGCCAAGGTTAAAATCATAGCTGGCAGTGGTAGAGAATTGACGGATCAGACCATACTGTGAAGCAGTATTCACCAGAATCCCCAAATCACGTGCAGAAGACACATTGCCAGGATGCAGGCCGGTAGATTCCATATAATGGGTTGAATTCATGCCCAGCTCTTTAGCTTTGGCATTCATCTTCGCAATGAAGGCTGCACGACCGCCTGGATAGGTACGCGCCAATGCAGCTGCAGCTGGGTTCTCAGATTTCATCAAAGCAAATAATAAAGCTTCAGCACGATTCATGCTGTCCCCGGCTCTTAAGGTAGAACTTGAGCTCTTACAGCCTGCACAGGAAAAATCAGCCTGTTGCAAAGTAATTTTTTCAGACATATTCAAACGCGCATCTGAAATCACTACTGCAGTCATCAACTTGGTAATCGACGCAATCGGATAAGCATTATTGGTATTTTTACTGAATAACACTTCACCCGTCTGTGAATCCATCACCAAAGCTGCACGCGCACTTACAGGAGGTTGATTACTAAAATGACTATTATCAATAATCTGCACAGGTTTTGCTGGTGCTGGTACACCGCCCTGACGAATCGTCGTCGTAACAGTTGCAGAACCTGGTGGTGAAGGTTCTGTAGCAGATACGCTCAAATTATCATTCATGAGCTGATTGACTTCATCAGAAGACCAGCTGATGCTGGATCCGCCCTCTGTTGTGCCAGAATTCATAATGATTTCAGCAAAACTTGTCGTGCTCATGCTGATTAACACGGACAGGCCGAGTAGATGCCTTAAAGACTTGTTTATTTTCTTCACTATTCCTTCACTCAACTAACAGAGGTAAGATTGATTTGCGTATTACCTCTAATATGCCTTACATTTAAACACAATGCCGAACATTTTTTGTTCTTGACACTATGTGATAAGTTTCAGATTTAATCTGCGAATAGGATTGCTAATTTTGTAGTTTCATTGCAAGCTTATTTTGCTTTATGTAACAAAAAAATGATTTTTTAATAGAGGGAGAGTCTAGGTGATCACAGTTTTAGTTGTCGACGACCATGAATTAGTTCGTACTGGAATTTGCAGAATGCTGAAAGACCATGCGGATGTTCAGGTGATTGGACAGGCTGAATCTGGTGAAGAAGCAATTACCCTCGTCCGTCAGCATCATCCCAATGTGGTTCTATTAGATGTCAACATGCCAGGTATCGGTGGTGTAGAAACCACACGCCGTTTACTACAGACTGCTCCTGAAACCAAAGTTCTTGCGGTGAGTGGCCTGGCTGAAGAGCCTTATCCTTCTCTTTTACTTAAGGCAGGAGCCAAAGGCTATATCACCAAGGGTGCACCTGTATCAGAGATGGTCCGTGCCATCAATAAAGTCATGCAGGGCGGTAAATATTTCAGTGCTGATATCGCAGAACAGCTGGCCAGCTCCTACCTGTCTGATACCCAGCAGTCTCCTTTCGACGCACTGTCTGAACGTGAAATGCAGGTAGCCATGATGGTAGTGAACTGTATCAGCGCGCAGGAAATTGCCGACAAGCTGTTTGTAAGTGTTAAAACAGTCAATACTTACCGTTACCGGATCTTCGAAAAACTGAATATTGATAGTGATGTTAAACTGACCCATCTTGCAATGCGCTATGGCCTGATTAAACCTTAATTTAACCCTCTGCTTAATGCGGTTTCTATGGCGCAAACATCCAGTTATTCTGAACTGAATCAATATCATCTGGGCCTATGGTATAGCGCCTACCGCCTGATTATCAGCACGGGTCTGTTGCTGATTTTCCTGCTGACTTATCCCGATATGACTGCGGATTATCAGTATCCTAAACTCTATCACTATGCCTTAATGATTGGCGTCGCCGTCAATACTGTGCAGCTGTTTACACTAAGATGGGTAAAGCGCCTGATTCAGCCACAGTTCATTCTGATTTTTGCCAGCGATGTCTTTTTTCTCAGTTTATTGACCTTGGCCAGTCAGGGCCCAAATGTCCATCTCGGACTGATTTTTGTTATTACCATTTTTTCAGCTTCATTATTACTGGATGCCAAGAAAGCCCTGATCATTACTCTGATTGCGGTGATTAGTATTATCTACCAGCATTTTATCGGCAGTATTTTTGCTTTTTCTTCCCTTACCAATATCGGAAACAGTGCCCTGCTGGCCTTTCTGTTTTTTGTCGTCTATGGCTCGGGACAAATTGCGGTACGGCGCTTTCAAATTCTGGAAAACCTGAATTTTTCTCAATCGCTAGAACTATATCGCTTACAGAATATTAACCGCTATATTCTAGAACAGATTGAAACTGGTTATCTGGTCTTAGATGAGAATTACCATGTGGTGCTCAGTAATCCGGCTGCCTGTCATCTGCTCGGCATTGAGCCAATGTATGCCCATGAAAGGTTTTCGTTATACCAATCTCAAAATGACTTATTTGAACTGATCCGTTTTGAAAATCTGGAAAATGGCGAGCGGTTTCAATTTGAATCCCAACAGAGTCGTTATAATATTCACGTGCAGGTACAAAAGCTGATTGTGCCGCACCAGACTCTGACTCTGCTCGTGCTGCAAGATGCCCGCAAACTTAATCAGCAGGTGCAACAGTTAAAGCTTGCTGCTTTAGGCCAGCTTTCCGCCAGTATTGCCCATGAAATTCGCAATCCTCTGGCTGCCATTGTACAGGCCAATGATCTTTATCTCGATTCTGAACCTGAACAGCAACAGGTCCTGCATCAGATGATCAGCCGACAGGCTACCCGTATTGACCGGATTATTCAGGACACCCTGAATATGGTGAAGAATAAAGAAACCCATCCGGTCGTAATTCAGCTGAATGAATTTATACCACTATTTATTCAGGAAGATTTAGCAGATGTGGCCGACCAGATTCAATTTAATATTGATGTACCACTGGCTATTCAGTTCGATGAAGCCCAGTTACGTCAGATTCTAATTAACCTGATTCGTAATGCTATCCGTCACAATTCTCCAGATTCATCTCATATTCAATTGAATATTCACCCATATGAACATAAGGTATGGATAGATGTTCGGGATTTTGGCTCTGGTGTTGCCACCCATGATCAGGAATTATTATTTAAACCTTTTTTCAGCACGTCTATCCATGGAACGGGACTCGGACTATATTTATCACACAGTTTTTGTGAAGCCAATCAGGCACAACTCAACTACATTTCACAAGAACAGGGCGCATGCTTTCGGATTAGTTGTCAACGTGTGACAGCATAAAAGGAATAAGGGGAAATATTGTGGAACAACAACCACTGGTTTTATTGGTGGATGATGAGGAAGATCTATGTACCCTCATGCAAATGTCATTGATGCGCATGGGAATCCGTACACATATTGCCCATCGTCTGGAAGATGCAAAAAAATTTCTGACAGATCATCAATATGATGCCTGTCTGACGGATCTAAATCTTCCTGATGGCAATGGTCTGCAATTACTGGACTGGATTAACCAGCATTCCCCTTACCTTCCGGTAGCTGTTCTAACGGCCTATGGTAATATGGATATTGCTATTGCTGCACTCAAGGCAGGTGCATTTGACTTTGTTAGCAAACCGATCAATCAAAAGCATCTGGAGCAACTGCTGCAAAAAGCACTAAATAAACCAGTAGACTATTATCAGAATAATTCCAATGATTCACTAGAACATAAGCTGCTGATTGGACAATCTCTGCCTATTCAGCAATTGCGTGTCACCTTGAAAAAAATTGCCCGTTCCCAGGCACCCGTGTTTATTACTGGCGAATCAGGTACCGGGAAAGAAGTTGTCGCCAATCTGGTTCATCGTCTCAGCAATCGCAATGAAGGACCTTTTATCGCAATTAACTGCGGTGCAATCCCGACTGAACTGATGGAAAGTGAACTGTTTGGCCATAAGAAAGGCAGCTTTACTGGCGCGACACAGGACAAGCAGGGACTAATTCAGTCTGCCCATGGAGGTAGTTTGTTCTTAGATGAGATTGCTGAATTACCGTTATCTATGCAGGTCAAACTGTTACGTGCTGTTCAGGAAAAACGCATTCGTCCAGTCGGTTCCGATACTGAAATTGATGTCGATTTCCGTGTCATCAGTGCCAGCCATCAGGATCTCGATGCGCTGGTACAACAAGGCAAATTCCGTCAGGACTTGTTCTTCCGTATTCATGTGATGGATCTGGTCTTACCACCCCTGCGTGAGCGCGGCCAGGATATTCTGCTCCTCGCTGAGCATTTTATTCAAAAGATCTGCCAAGAATGGGAAATTCCTGCGAAAAAGTTGACGGAACGGAGTAAAGAATTTTTACTCGAGCAATATTATCCGGGCAATGTACGCGAACTGCGCAACATTATTGAACGCGCAATTATTTTGAGTGATGAAGACAAGATTGATCTTCAGCATCTGCAAACTGCTCCACTACGTCATATGGCACCTGTCTTATCAGAAACTGCCAATCTGGCAGAGCCGACTTCATCTTCGGATCAGATCATTATTCCCAAGAAACTCCCCGAAGAAGGTCTGGAACTGTATTTAGAAAAGATTGAAAAAGAAATTCTGTTGAATGCTTTGAATCTGACCCATTGGAACCGTACATTGGCCGCGAAGAAACTGGGGATGTCATTTCGGTCTTTACGTTACCGTCTGAAAAAATTCGGACTGGATACCGAAGAAGAGGAATAATTATTTTTGCAGGAGCAGCAAGTCTGTGACGTGATCCAGATAGCTCTCCTCACGTGCATCCTGACCTAAGGGATAGGTGAAATGTGGCTGAATCCCCTGTCCTTCGATCATATTGCCACTCGGGCTAAAGTATTGAGATACTGTCATCTGCAAAGCAGAGCCATTACTTAAAGGGAATAGCTTTTGCACTACCCCTTTGCCATAGCTCTTTTCTCCTACCACCCAAGCACGATTATGTTCTTTCAGAGCAGCAGTAAATACTTCTGCAGCAGAAGCAGAACGGTTATTGATCAGAATCCCGACTTTTAGGTTCTGAAACTCAATTCCTGGTAGTGCCTGAAATTGCTGATTACCTTCAGAACGGCTCTTGGTCGAGACAATAATACCCTGATTCAGAAACAAATCTGCTGATTCAACAGCTGCAGATAATAAACCACCCGGATTATTACGCAGGTCAAACAGCACCGCTTTCAGGCGATTAGTTGAATAACTTTCAATAATCCGTTTGATTTCATTAGCGGTATCCTGCTGGAAGACTTTGACCTGTAGCACCAGAACCTGATTGCTGTGTAAGGTCGATTTAATCTCGGTATCCACTTTGGTATTGCGGACCAGTGTAATCGGTACACTTTGCGCAGAAAGCTGTAGCGTTAAAGTAGAGCCAATAGCACCAGTCAATAAATCTCGCACCTGCTCACGTTTCAGCGCACTCAAGACCTGATCATCAATCTTATAAACTGTTACACCATTACGAAGGCCTTGCTTGGCAGAGTCAGCATCTGGACTCAAGCCTTGTACCATCCATTGTTTTAGCTGTGGATTAAAATACAGATCAAAATCAATACTGGCCAGATCACCTTCGGTATATTCACGCAGCTGCTTATAGTCTTCAGGAGATAAATAGCGGGAATAGCGGTCCAAGCCGCTCACCAAACCTTGAATGGCTTGCTGGAAAAGCACATCGTCATTTTTGTCTTGAATATAATTATCTTTGACGATGCCATAAATCTGAACAAATTCCTGGATGGATGTAACAGGAATTTCATTATAGACCTGTTCATCTATTTCCAGTTCATCGAGTGCCATCTCGGTCGAAACAGCACTCCAGGCGGAATGACTCAAACACATCAGTAAGCAGGATAAGACTACAGACTTGCCATGTGTTTTTATCATTCTTATACCCGTTTTATAAAAGTTTAAGCGTGCAGCTCAATAAGATTGCGACCCTGCATTTCAGCTGGTACCGGAATTTGCATCAAGTTCAGCAGGGTTGGTGCGACATCAGCCAATACACCACCTTCTGCGATTGTTGCAGAACTTGGACCCACATAGATAAATGGAACCAGTTCAGTGGTATGCTGGGTATGCACCTGACCACTCTGATAATCCTGCATTTGCTCCACATTACCATGGTCGGCAGTAATAATCATATGACCTTTTTTCGCCATCACAGCTTCATAAACACGGCCTAAGCAAGTATCCACGGCTTCAACGGCTTTCACTGCTGCATCAAATACACCTGTATGACCGACCATATCACCGTTGGCATAGTTCACAACCAGTAGGTCAAACTCGCCTGAATTGATCGCTGCCACCAGTTCATCAGTGACTTCATAGGCACTCATTTCCGGTTTCAGGTCATAAGTCGCAACATTTGGCGATGGGATCAGGATACGTTTTTCACCTGGATACTCATCTTCACGGCCACCGCTAAAGAAGAAGGTTACATGCGCATATTTCTCGGTTTCTGCAATACGTAGCTGAGTTTTACCCAAGTTCGACAGATACTCACCTAAAGAATTTACCAGCGCTTCTGGCATATAGGCTATTGGCGCATCAATGGTCGCCTGATAACGGGTCAACATTACAAATTTCGCCAGATTCGGTACAACCTTACGTTCAAAACCAGCAAAATCTTTTTCAACAAAGGCACGAGTCAATTCACGGGCACGGTCAGCACGGAAGTTCATGAATACGACGCTGTCGCCATCCTGAATCTTCACAGTGTCGCCAATGCGAGTCGCTTTTACAAATTCATCTGATTCCTCTGCAGCATAAGCCTGTTCCAGACCTTCAACTGCACTAGCTGCAGTACGCACTGCTTCACCTTCAGTCAGCAGACGGTACGCTTGCTCTACACGATCCCAACGGTTGTCACGGTCCATGGCAAAATAACGACCGATCATGCTGACAATACGACCCTGACCCGGATATTGAGCAAATAATACATCCAGTTTTTCTAAAGAGGGTTGAGCACTTTTTGGTGGAGTATCACGGCCATCGAGGAACGCATGCAGATAAACCTGAGCACCACGTTTTAATGCCAGTTCAGCCATGGCCACAATATGGTCTTCGTGTGAGTGCACACCGCCTTCAGACAGCAGACCCATAATGTGGACTGCGCCATTTGCTGCTTTGGCTTTCTCAACCGCATCTACCAGCACTTCATGTTCGAAGAAAGCCCCAGTACGGATATCTTTAGTAATACGGGTAAAGTCCTGATAGAGCACACGGCCAGCACCAAGATTCATATGACCGACTTCAGAGTTCCCCATCTGACCATCAGGCAGGCCGACATCTTCACCTGAACCTGAGATCAAACCATGCGGATGCTTTTCCTGCATAGCAGTTAAATTTGGTCGTTTAGCCGCTAAAAACGCATTGTCTTCGACCGCTTCGCGATGACCCACACCATCCATTATCACCAAAACGTGAGGGATTTTGCCAGCAGTTGCATCCGTCATAATGAAATACTCTTTTCGTCTACGAATTAATCGCTCTAGTTTACCGAATTTTGCAAAAAGAGGCCATGACCAGACGATGGTTTAAGCCTCTTGTTGCGATTGATTTCTTCTATTTTCCTGTAGCTTAGCGGGCCCGATGGAGTAAGTAGCCGCCAATAGCAAACATCAGCAAAATAGGAATAAATACGAACCATGCCGGTGACGGCGCATAGACCAGACTGGCATAGCCAAGAAAATCCTGCAGGTAGAAGAAGCCTAAACCTGCGAATAATGCAATCACCAAACGGAAACCCATGGATTGCTGACGCAATGGTCCGAAAATAAATGAACAGGCAATCACTACCAGCGCAATCAGGGCAAATGGCGAACCGACTTTCTGCCAGAAGGCCAGCTGATAGGTTTTAGGTACCTGACTATATTCATGCATATAGCTCATAAAGCTCACCAGCTGGCTTGGCGATAAATCTTCCGGATCAATCGTGACCATATGCACATATTTTGGCTGCAAGGCCAAAGCCAGTGGCTGCTCATCATGCTGTACCAGTGTCGCATTGCCGTTTTGTAAAATATCAAACTGTTCTGTGCTATCTAGTTTCCAGGCCCCATCTTTGACAAACTCACCCTGTTTGGCATCCAGAGTACCCCGCAGACGATAATTGTCATCAAAGTCCAGCATCTGCACATTTTTCAGCTGGCCTTTGGCATTTGCATAATCAATATAGATAAAGCGATTACCCTCACGCGTCCAGTAACCTTTCACTTCACCAATTTTGACCGGCTTGTTATAGCTTTTGACAGCTTTGGCCTGTTCATTGGTATAGGGAATCACCCACTCGCTCAGGGCAAACGACAATACGACTAATAGCAATGCTGAACGGATGACCCAGCCGACAATACGCCACAGGCTAACGCCGACTGAACGCATTACGATCAGCTCACTATTGGAAGCTAATGTACCCAAACCGAGTACCGCACCAATCAGTGCCGAAATTGGCAGGATTTCATACAAATAATTGGGTGCGCCCCAGAGTACATATTTCAAGGCATCCCAGGCACCATAGCCTTCTTTCAGGGAACCCAATTCACCTAAATACGTAAATAAGACCTGCAGACCTGAAAGAACAGCTGTTGCCCCAAGCATCGCCAGCGCAGTGGTTCCGGTCACATGTTTGGCAACTATACGACGTGCTAACATTGTTAAGACCTCACTCGCTGAATCCGTTTTTTAATTTTTGGCGCCAAATTCTGTTTACGTGAGAACAATGCACCGGCTATAGCATAAATGATCAGGACTAATGGATAAGCCCAAATGCCCATTTCCGCCTTACTGACCCGGGTTTTGATCGCCATCAGGGCGACGATCAGGCTGGCAAAGATCATCAGTGCCGGGAATAATTTGAGGTAGCGACCTTGACGTGGGCTCACTTCAGACAGGGCTACAGACAAAATCAGGGCAATCACAATGGCAAATGGCACAAAGACACGCCAGCCAAGCTCACTGGCTACGACAGGATCCTGACGATTTTTCCAAAGCTGTCCGGTCGGCAAGGCTTCAACTTCATCACTGGCCAGTGATGCTTCTTTATCACTTTCGATCCGTAAACGATAGCTTTCAAATTCAGCCTGGGTATATTGCGGCGTGCCTGGATAAATTTCATAGCGGCGACCATTGACTAGGTCGACCACATTAGCTGCATCATTCGGCATTTCAATCCGGGTCGCTTCCTGCGCCAGAATCATCACATCTGGCTTGCCTTCTTTTTCCGCACGCTGATAGAAAAAGATATCTTTCAGGTTTTTGCGATCTTCGGATAGATCTCCGGCATAAATGGTATAAGGTCCGGAAGAGATAAATTCTTTGGGCCGAACCAGATCAAAGCCGGTTCGTACTGCCTGCTCACTGGTCAAGGCTTCGAACTGTCGAATCCCCCACGGTGAAGCCCACAACATGAGAAAGCCTTGTGCAAGGAGATAGACCAAAGTCATCGGAATCAAAAGACGTGCCAGCTGATGCCGGCTAATTCCGCTACCATTTAAGACCGCCATCTCATGATCAACATAGAGACGACCAAAGACCAGCATTAAACCAATAAAGAACCCAAGTGGAAGAATCAAGGTCAGGAATTCAGGCAAACGATAACCAATGATGCTGAACAGGATTCCAGCATCCAGACGCCCCTGTGCGGCCACACCAAAATACTTGATCAAACGACCGCCCATCATGATAAGGGTCAGTAAGGCAATCACCACCAAGGAGGTCGATACCACTTGCTTGACCAGATAACGCCGAATAATCAAATTAGTTCTTCCAAAATGAGCTCCATAAAACGAGTGCTAGTTTACCCGAATAGCAAAAATATAAAACCTAGGTGGCTCTGCCCATTGAAAATCTATTCGGATAAATGTTTCAATGCTTGAATGATTTGCAAATCTAAACAGGCGTGAAAACAAGATATGAACCTTACAATTAATACGTCATTCCCAGAGAATGGATCAAGTCAATCTTTGTTGATTTTAGTCAACTCAGAGCAAATTCAGAGCGCTGCATCAACATACCAAATCAACAACCTAGACACATTAATTGAAGCCTCCCAATTCAAGGCCGGTCTAGCAGAAAGTTTAAGCCTAATTGGACAGGTCAGCCAGTCTCAGCATGCGGCCCTGATCGGCCTCGGCAAGACTGCCGAATTACAAGCGGGAAAACTGGCGAAAATTGCCCAGGCCATTATTAAAGCCTCTCAAAAAAAATTCAAACAGATTTCTGTTGATCTGACACAACTTCCACAAGAATTGCACTATCTGTTTGCATTGGCTTTAACTCAGGCCAGCTACGGCTATGACGAATACAAGTCGAAAAAGAACGAATTTATTCTGCAGCAGATTGATTTCATCGCTGCCGAAACTCCGCTAACAACTGAACAGTTGCAATTGATTCAGGCCGTACAGACTGGTCAGAATCTGGCGCGTGATCTGGGTAACCGTCCTGGCAATATCTGTTTCCCGGAATATCTGGCAGAACAGGCCCAAGCGCTGGCGGCTCAATATCCGGACCTGCTTAAAGTAACTGTACTCAATGAACAGCAAATGGCTGACCTTGGCATGGGGGCCTTCCTTGCAGTCAGCAAAGGTTCAGATCGTCCAGGCCGTATTATTACGATTGAATATCTGGCGCATCGTGAAGAAGCACCAGTGGTATTACTGGGTAAAGGCATTACTTTTGATACCGGTGGTATTTCATTAAAACCAGGCGCTGGCATGGACGAAATGAAATACGATATGTGCGGTGCAGCTTCAGTTCTGGGCACGCTTCGTGCACTATGTGAATCTCGTTTACCAATTCACGTTGTAGGTGCGATTGCTGCAGCGGAAAATATGCCGTCTGGCAAAGCAACACGTCCAGGTGACATCGTCACCACCATGAGTGGCCAAACCGTTGAAATTTTAAATACTGATGCTGAAGGCCGTCTGGTACTCTGCGATGCATTAACTTATGTGAAACGCTTTAATCCTGCTCTGGTGATTGATATTGCAACTCTAACCGGTGCTTGTGTAGTGGCGTTAGGTTCAGTCTTGACTGGTATGTTTACGCCAGACAATGAGCTGGCTGCAGAACTTGAAACCGCTGGCCAAAACGCATTTGACCGTGTATGGCGCATGCCGGTACTGGACGACTATCAGGAACAACTGGATTCCCCATTTGCTGATATTGCCAATATTGGTGGCCCTAAAGCTGGTTCTGTAACAGCTGCATGCTTCCTGCAACGTTTTACACGTGACTATCGCTGGGCTCACTTGGATATTGCAGGTACTGCATGGAATTCAGGTCCAAATAAAGGCGCAACTGGCCGTCCAGTACCTTTATTAATGCAATTCCTGGCTAATCGCGTTCAAAAGCATGGCTAAGGTCAGCTTTTATTTATTTGAAAAAAGTCCTGAACGACAAGTGGACAGCACTTGTCGTTTATGCCGTAAAATTTTGCGTCAGCCAGAGCGCATCTGGCTGCTGTGTGCTGATCCTGCCTTACAGCAGGAACTGGATGAAAAGCTATGGAACTTTGATCCTGCCAGCTTTATTCCGCATGGAATCGATCAGCCAGATGCAACCGTTTGTATCTCGGCTCAATTACCAGAGCAGTCGGGCTGGATTATTTTTAATTTTAATCCGGAAGCACTTGAACCTGATGCGAAATTTAGTCACATTATTGAGATTATTGAAAACAATGAACCGGCCAAACAGCTGGGACGTGAAAAATATAAACAATATCGTCGCTTTGGCATTCAGCCAAATACCTTTAAGCTCTAAGTAATCACGTGAACAAGGAGATGCAAGTGGCATTAAATGTAGGTCCAGATTTTAAACAGCGCTGGTTAAACACACCTGAGGCTGTACGTCAGACCTTTATCGATGACCTCTCGCGCATCTGTGAAGTACTTAAGCCTGAAACCGTTGTAGAAGAATGGCTGGTCCGCGACCAGCAGTTACAGAAAGAGTCTGAGCGTAAAATTGAAGCAGCGTATGCACAGCGCAAGGCCGAACTGATTGAAGAAGCACGCATTCGCAGACAACGGGCACTCGAAAAAGCCTTAGCCGAAAAACGTGCTGAAGAACAGGCTTATGCCGAACAGCTACGCCGTGATGAAGAGCGAAAATTTGCCGAGCAAACCCAGAAGCTTGCTGAAATGCGTCATATACTGGATACTGAAGTTCAGGATTATGCCGCACGCTATCAGAAAAATCCGGATCAGGTTCTCGACTTTGCCAAAGGTCGCTTAAATATCGATGATACCCAGATTTTGTCTGAGCTGGAAAGCTTACGGTTACGTCTGGAACTCGAAGCAGAAACTGTGATTGAACAAACCATCAATGCACTGCGTGAGAAATTACGCGCTGCAGCCAAAGAAGAAATTGACTATATTCTGAAAAATTCTGATCTGGCTGAGTAAAGTTGATAGTCATTTGGCTGAAATAGTCTTTTTATTTTTCAGCCTTAACTCCTTGCTTGCCTTGTTTAAACTTATTCTATCTAGCTAAAATCTACTTTAAAATTAAAACAAGTCAGCCAGTAAAAATGCGGTATTACCAAGCAGATAGCCCACCCCTAGCAAAGTGCTGATCCAGAGAATTCCCCCAGTTACATTATAAAAACTGAAAGTCGCAAAGCTCATATGGCCAGAACCTGCCGCAAAAGGACCGAAGGAACGTACAAAGGGAATAAAACGCGCAATTAAGATCGTCTTGCCACCATGTTTCATAAAATAATGATTGGTTTTGACCATATATTCGGGTTTGAAAAATCGTGAATGCTCATTGAAATACTTTAATCCGAGTACTCTACCCGAATAATAATTCACGGTATAACCCAGAATCGAAGCAATCAGTAGTAATAAACCCATGGAGTGCAAGGTAATCAGGTCAGAGCTGGAACACAACGCACCGACAGCAATCAACAAACTGTCACCTGGCAAAAAGAAGAAAAACGGCGAACCTGTTTCCGCAAAAATCACCAGGAACAAAATTGCATAGATCCATACCCCATACTGCTCCAGTAATAAGGGTAAAGACTGTTCAAGATGAAGTAAAAAATCGAGCATTCGACCTGTCCACTGGGGCTAAAATCGCGAGTTGAGCCACGTATTATCCCGAAAAATAAAAAAACAGTCTAATTTTTCAATTAGATTGTCTGGTAATTGTGTAGCTAATTTATTTCAAAAAGCCATTTTCGGCTAAGAAGTCCATGCTGATTTTAGACTGTTCTGTAGGTTCTGCGGCCTTGTCACCAAGCAATAAACGCTCGATATAACGCGCCAGTATATCCACTTCCAGATTGACTCTAGTGCCTAGCTTCCAGGTACTAATATTGGTACGTTCGGCTGTATGCGGGATCAGATTCAGACTAAGGATATTTCCACGTAAGTGATTGATGGTTAGGCTGATGCCATCTACTGTTATAGAGCCCTTTTCTGCCAGATATTTGGCAATTTCTTTTGGTGCAGTCACTTCAAAGTAGATGGAACGAGCATCGGAACGTACCACCTTAATTTCACCCACAGCATCGACATGACCAGAAACAATATGTCCACCAAAGCGTGTAGTTGGCAGCATCGCCTTTTCGACATTTACAGGTTGGCCGACTTTCCAGTTAGCCAGTGTAGTCCGGTCCAGACTTTCACGTGATACGTCTGCAGCATACCAGTTCTCACCCCAGTCAATTACGGTCAGACAGATGCCATTGGTGGCAATCGAATCACCTAGATGTACATCGGACATATCCAGGTCCGTCTGGATGCGTAAACGCACATCACCACCAACGCCTTGCAGGCTCTCGACCTTGCCCAGACTTTCAATAATACCTGTAAACATCTTTATTTCCTTTTTCTCTGCGCTTACCACAAGGCCAATTGGGTACTCACCCCGGTCGTATCCACACCGCCCAGCTCGGCATAATGATGCAACTGGCTCAGTAACTGACGAATTGGTGGACCTGACTTGGCATGCGTGTCGGTAATTACAATAAATTCTAGTACGCGTGCACGTTCAGACTGGCGCTGTTTGCTGACACGATAACGTGGCACATCCTGAGTGAGCAAGGTTACACGGCCGCGTTTCAGGTTGGCCTGCAACAAATCTGTGGCACTGATATTACCATCGGTCGAATAACTGGTCAGGATAAAACGCGCATTAATGGTCGCTAACAAAGTTTCATAGGCTTCTTTGGCATGCTTGGATGAGTTGTACTGACTTGGACGTTCTTTACGCCATGCACGGTCAATTCCGCTCTTGAAGCCTTTAGTGTCTGGCGTAGGCAGATCCACCTGATCCCAGAGTGTTAAAGCATTCAGTACATGGTAGTTACTGCTATAGGCGTGCTGGTTATAGGGTGGATCAAGATAAGCTACATCGACTTCAAAACCACTCATCTGATTGGCTAAGTGTTGGGCATCCACACACCACATTTCTGCGGCAGGTCCTTGATGCTTGGCATCTTCACAAAAACGGCTTGGCGTTAACCAAAGTAGTGATTCAATACGTTCTAGTGCAGTTTGAGTCTTACCGCCCCAACCATGATGGAAACTTTTAAATACACCTGAAGTATTGCTGACAAAACTGGCTGAATAAAGTAATGGTGCCAGCAAGGCACTCATTTCCACGTCATCAATCGCACCTTGCGCTTGCCAAGTGGCAATCTGCTGACGGATCGCATCGATACGCATGCCGTTACGGCGTTTGAAGAATAAACGGTCACGGGTCGGATCATAGATTTCGTCATTGCGTGGACACAGATTATGCGTCACCCAGCCTTTGACTTCAGGCAGACGGTTCAGATAATCAATTGCTTTCTGATAGCCACCCAGTTCTTTAAATGCAGGTGCATCAGTACAAGCCAGAACTGCATGATTCAGCGCATGGCTATACGGTTCCCAGTCATTGGCAATCACACGATAGCCATTTTGACGTGCTAAACGCGACACCACACCAGAACCAGCAAAGAAATCGGCAAAAATAGGCGCACGACCATCTTCACGTTTTAAGGTTCCCGTGCTCTCAAGTGCTTCCAGAATTAAATGTAGTAAACGGCGCTTGTTCCCCAAATAAGGAACCAACTGATGGAAAAGATATTCATCGGTAGTACGTGCCGCATGGCGGCGTTTGTGATAAACCGTAGACTCTGAATTCATAGTGTCTCTTGAGAAGGAATTAACCTGAAGCGCACGTCATCACCCACGCGAGTGACATCCTGTAGCTTGAATCGAAGTTGTTCTGCCATTCGGCTAAATTCTGCATTCAACATACTACGCGCAGTTTGCCCCAATAAGGTCGGTGCAACATAACTGATGAGTTCATCCACCAGTCCTGCCTGTAAAAATGCGGTAGATAAGGTTGCGCCTGACTCAACCAGCACATCATAAATCTGATGCAGCTGAACCAGTTGCTGTAATAATTCTTTTAAAGGCTGAATTTCGAGTTGGATCACACCCAACTCAGCCAGCTCCTGACGATAAGGCCCCATCACCATTACCGTTTCTGGATTTTCTAAAATTTTGGCAGTCAGTGGCAAACGCCCCTGACGATCCAGAATAATCCGTTTTGGCTGAACGATTGTGCTGATGTCATCAACTTCTTTCAGACTACGAACATTGAGCTGGCAGTCATCTGCTAATACCGTATCAATCCCGGTAATTACTGCACCGGAAATCGCACGCCAATGTTGTACATCCTGTCGAGCCTCTACACCAGTAATCCATTTTGATTCACCCGATGCCATTGCCGTACGGCCATCCAGACTGGATGCAATTTTTAGACGCACATAAGGCATACCGGTTGCCATGGCTTTCAGGAAGCCATCATTTAGTAGATGCGCTTCATCTTCACAGATGCCAACTTCCACTTCGATACCGGCCTCTTTCAGGATCTGCACACCTTTTCCAGCGACCAGTGGATTCGGATCAGGACAAGCCACAATCACTTTGGCTAAGCCTGCTTCAACCAGACCTTTGGCACACGGCGGTGTACGGCCATAATGTGCGCACGGCTCCAGAGTGACATAAGCCGTTGCTCCACGTGCCTGTTCACCCGCCTGACGCATGGCAAAAACTTCCGCATGAGGTTGACCTGCTTTAGGGTGAAAACCTTCACCTACGATTATGCCATCTTTGACAATGACACAGCCGACATTCGGGTTGGGTTTAGTGGAGTACTGTCCCTGACGTGCCAGTTCGATGGCACGGCGCATCCAGATTTGATCTTGAGTGAGTTCAGTCATGCTTATTCTTGAAACTCACCGCGTTGCTGCATTTGTTCAATCTGACGACGAAAGGCTTCGACATCCTGGAAGTCCTGATAGACTGAAGCAAAACGGACATAAGCGACATGATCAAGTGCAAATAGAGATTGCATGACAATTTCACCAATCGTGCGTGATTTCACATCACGTTCACCCAAACGGCGAATCTGTAATTGAATATCACTGAGCACCGTTTCAATCTGTTCTTGCGTCACAGGACGTTTCTGCAAGGCATGCATCAGTGAACGGCGTAATTTGGCTTCATCAAAGGGTTCATTCTTGCCATCAGATTTAATGACACGCGGCATCACCACTTCATAACTTTCAAAGGTGGTAAAGCGTTCATTACAACTGACGCATTCACGACGGCGGCGAATCTGGCAACCTTCAGCGGCCAGGCGTGAATCAATCACTTTACTGTCTGGTGTATTGCAAAATGGGCAATGCATAGCGGTTTAATTGAACAAATCCTGATGATTTCCGAGTGTAGCAAAAATTCCAAACTTTGTAGAGTTTTACGCAACATATAGAAAAAAAACAGCCCATATGGGCTGTTTTACACAATATATTGATTATTGTTTTAGCAGATTATTCTACGCGTTCGCCATGTTGACTCAAGTCCAGACCCATACGTTCATCATCAGAAGAAACACGGATACCGATGATCAGATCGATCACCTTAAGAATCACAAAAGTTAATACTGCAGAGTAAGCGATGGTTGCAAGTACACCTTCAACTTGAACCCAAAGTTGGCTCATTACATTTGCTGGAGCAGCATCACCCATGATGAATTCGCTTGCAAAGAATGCTGTCAGAATCGCACCAACGATACCACCGACGCCATGCAGACCAAAGGCATCTAGAGAATCGTCGGCTTTCAGTACACGTTTCAAGGCAGTAATACCCCAGAAACATACCACACCACCGATCAGACCCATTGCCAGTGCACCACCGACAGTAACGAAACCAGCTGCTGGAGTAATCACCACCAGACCTGCTACCGCACCAGAAGCACCGCCTAATACAGAGGCTTTACCACGTACTACTTTTTCAGTAATTAACCAAGAGATTGCTGCTGCCGCTGCTGCAACTTGAGTTACGATCAGCGCATAGCCTGCAGAACCATTTGCACCCAATGCTGAACCACCGTTGAAGCCGAACCAGCCTACCCAAAGTAAGCTTGCACCGACGACGGTTAAAGTCAGATTATGTGGCGCCATTGATTCACGGCCAAGGCCCATACGTTTACCTAGCATGTAGGCTGCAACCAGACCCGCTACACCTGAGTTGATGTGAACGACTGTACCACCAGCAAAGTCAAGCGCACCGTCGTTGCCTAACCAGCCGCCACCCCATACCCAGTGAGTAATTGGTGCATAAACTAGAATTACCCAGAGTGCAATGAATGCCACGAAAGCACCAAACTTCATACGTTCCGCAATTGAACCGCTGATGATGGCAACCGTAATAATGGCAAACGTCATTTGGAAGATCACGAACAGGATTTCAGGAATTGTGCCGGATAGCGCATCGGTGGTTATTCCAGCCAGCATGAGCTTGTCCAGACTGCCGATAAAGGCATTTCCTTCACCAAAGGCCAAGGTATAGCCAATCACGACCCAAGCAATACTGACTACGGCTGCAGCAACAAAGCTGTGTGCCATTGTTGCCAGCACATTTTTCTTACGGACCATACCGCCATAGAACAGGGCTAAACCTGGAATGGTCATCAGTAATACAAGGGCTGTTGAAGTGAGAATCCAGGCTGTATCGCCAGTATCGAGAGTAGCTTCTTCTTCTGCAGGCGCTGCTGGTTCAGCTGGCGCCACTTCAGCAATCTCTGCTGTAGTTGTGTCTGTTGTTGTAAGTGAAGTATCACCAGTCTCTGCAACAAGTGCGACTTCTTCAGTAGGTGTTGGTGCTGTTACGGCCTCTTCAGCCCACGCAACAGAACCCCCTAAAAGAGCGCTGGACAAGCCGAACGCCATTAGCATTTTTTTCATTCGTATCCCCCAACCATGTTTTTTGTGAGTTATTAGGTACTCAGCAAACTTCGTGCCAAATTAAACAGCGTCTGCACCTGTTTCACCGGTACGAATACGGATGACTTGTTCTAAGTTAGTTACGAAAATTTTTCCGTCACCGATTTTTCCAGTGCTTGCAACACGAGTAATTGATTCAATTACCGAATCAACCATTTCGTCGCTGATTGCGATTTCAATTTTGACTTTCGGTAGGAAATCTACAACGTATTCAGCACCACGATAAAGTTCAGTATGGCCTTTTTGACGACCAAAGCCTTTGACTTCAGTCACAGTGATGCCTTGAACACCAATTTCAGATAATGCTTCACGCACATCATCCAATTTGAAAGGTTTTACAATTGCAGTTACGAGCTTCATGTTTGTTTTCCTTCGGCTTATTTCACCAGTAAGGTTTTATGTTCAAATTTCATGCCAAGATTCCTAAGGTCGGGGGAAATTAGAAAGCCCGGCACGATGTTTCTTGCTCCTTTATTTTATACTTATAACGTATTGGAATCTGCACAAATCGGATATTTTTTATGTGGATTTTTACAATATTACTAATCGAAGCAGCCTATATTTTATCTGAAATACTGTCAGTCACTCTTGCAGCAATGCTACACTGTCCGCGCATTTATATGGCGATGGATCGGATTATGATTGAAACCCTGTTACAAGCAATTTTGCAGCAAGTTGAACAGCCTAAAAAGGATCTGGAACACAATCTGCGTGCCCTGCTCAATGAAGCCGTTAGCAAGATGGATTTAGTGTCTAAAGAAGAGCTTGAACGCCAACGCACTGCCCTAAATAATGCCAATCAGCGTTTAAATGATTTACTAAAACAAGTCGAAGAGCTAGAAGAAAAAATCTCGATTAAAAAATAAGCACAACTACAGTGCACAAAAGACACGAGAACAATAAAAATAATGCACTATATTGGAACAACAATATGTCTTTTGCCAAAATTTATACGCGAGGCCTGTTAGGCCTGCATGCACCTTTAATTGAAGTCGAAGTCCATGTCAGTTCTGGCATGCCTTCCCTCACCATTGTGGGGCTTCCTGAAGCCGCAGTCAGAGAAAGTAAGGATCGGGTTCGCTCTGCCATTCTGAATAGTGGCTTTCAGTTTCCGACTAAACGCCTGACGATTAATCTGGCACCTGCCGATCTACCTAAAAATGGCTCACGTTTAGACTTGCCGATTGCGCTAGGAATTTTGGTTGCTTCAGGACAGCTTCCAGAAAATTGTACTGATAATCTTGAGTTTATTGGTGAACTGGCCTTAGATGGTCAATTGCGGCCTGTAACAGGCATCTTGAGCATTGCAATCGCCTGCCAGCAGGAACAGCACCAGCTGATCTTGCCTAGTCCGAATGCTCAGGAAGCCTCTCAGCTCCCGGATTTTCAGGTATTTGCTGCCAATCATTTACAGGAAGTCTGTGCACATCTGGCTCAAGCAGAAACCTTGACCCCGTTTAAGACCAGTCCATTAGATCAGCACTCTTTTTATAAATTTGATCTAGCGGATGTGAAAGGACAATTGCGACCACGACGTGCCTTGGAAATTGCAGCTGCTGGCGGCCATTCCCTGCTGTTCCGCGGTCCACCTGGTACAGGTAAAACCTTGTTAGCATCGCGCCTCGCCAGTATTTTACCGCCCTTAAATACTCAGGAAAATCTGGAAGTTGCCAGTATCTATTCAATTGCCAATGCCAATCATCCCTTTGGTCAGCGGCCATTTCGGGCACCGCATCATACTGCCTCTGCCATTGCACTGGTCGGCGGTGGCTGTCATTTACAAAAATAAAAGCTAGTTTTACAACAATAAATGCTAGTAAAGTTATTAATGGAAAAATTCTAACCTACTAATTAGTTCTTTTTAAAAATATGAACTCAAATTTTCTCCTTAATAGTTTTCCTAATGATGATGTAATACGTGTCTTAACCTTATATGGTGGAATTGAGAATAATTTTTCAGGAAATTCAAGTAGCCCTTTAATTTATGTTTTGCTTTGGGAAGTTGATATTAATAAGAAGTCCCTTATTGAAGATAACTTTATTATTTCTACAATTTGTTTAAATCAATTGTATAAAGCCAAGATAGGTTCCATTTGGAAAGGTCAAAAATATATTTCTCAAAATTTTAACTTTTCAAATACAATATGTTCTTTAAAATTAAACTTTCTATTTAAATTTAATAAGCCAAAAGTTGAAAATTTAGAAACTTTGATAAAATTTGACTTAATTAATATTAATTTCTTTGAAAAACTCGTAGCAAAAAAAATTCTTAATAAAGATTCTGAACTATTTCATATATTTTTAAAAAGCTATTATTGTGATTTAATTACAGTCACAGGTAAAAGAGTATTCATCTCATGCATGGTTCTTCTACAGGCTTTTTTCACAAAAAATAGTTTTATTAAGAATGATATTCTTATTCATAGCCGTGAAAAAATAATTAATAAATATTTTTATCTAAATTTTGACTGTTCATATAATTACATTTATGTGATCAGAGACTCTTATAAAAAATTAGGAAATCAATCGATAAATTTCTTAAAATCAATTACATATAATCCAAAAGTCCAAGAAGTTATTTCTGTATTACAAATGTCATTAGAAGACACTATCTTCTCACCACACAATAAATACTCAAAAATCCGCCATCCTATTATCACACCTCCTTATATAAATGATCTAGGTTTAACTATTAAAGGAATTTGGATTAAGAAAAATGAAATTTTCTTAATTACCAAAATTGAGTCCTTTAATAGTATTGATAATTTCTTATAAACTAGAATTATAAAAAACATCATATATAAAAAATTATATATGATTTGAAATTATTTCACTTGAAAAGTAGTAACCATCATCATAAATTTCACTAGGTATTAATTTTCTAAAATACATATCTCGCCAAATAATATCTATTATATACTCTGGCTCTTGCCCATATTCTATATGTTCATTTGGATTTGTCATAACCACTTGACCAACAGCATTAATTGGGACTTTAAAAGTATTATGGAAATATTGATGCGCATCTATAAATATTTGTCTTTCTCTATTAAATTCACTTAACATTATATCCTTATCATATTCAGCATTATAATCGATATATATGTCATAATAATCATCTTTTATACCTAAATGAGTATGTAAATATTGTGCATATTCATCTGTTAACTTTACTGCGGAGTTTTCTTTAGACAAACAAACATTCCAAACTTCTATATATGACTCATCATATTTTCCTGACTCCGCTCCTAAAATTGCCAAATTATAAGCTCCCGCTTCACACGCATTAGCATGGCAACTAATTTTATTTTTATTTTCATAATGATAAAAATCTTTTATATCATAAAATTCACGTAAGTATGACTTCACCAATTTCAAATCGTTCTTCACTACCACAATATTTTCAAAATGCAGTACAGCTGTTTTTGACCAGTTAAAACTTCCCGTTATTACAGTTTCATTATCAATTATGCAAAATTTATTATGCATATATTTATTAAATCTAGGTTTTACAGGAAAAATCTTTACTTCTTCATCTGGGATTTTTAAATATTTTCTATTTATAAAGTCATTATAATAGATGATTTCAATTTTTACCCCTTTTCTTGAAAGCCTATTTAAAATTGGGGTATATAACTTCCAGCTAATCCAAGCAACACATATTAATATTGACTCTTTTGCATTATTTAATTCCCTAATTAAATGCTGATCAATCTCTTCAAAATAGGCTTTGATTTCAACTTTGTTTCTTTGATACATGAGCTACTTCTACGTTAATAATGCCATTTTCCAATTAATATTTTTACCAATTTAAAAGATTAACTCTTTGATTTATATCAATTTTATATTAATAAAATTATTGACAGATACAGTGTATAATTAAGTTTTCTTACAATCAATACACCACCCCCACTATAAAAAATTTATTAATATAAATCAGTAGATTATTTGAATATACACTATATTATCAAGCATCAAAAATACTAAAATTTCTCTTTATTGTTCATTCTATATACTAATTATTAAATCATAACTCTTAATCACTATCTAACAATCGACAATAATTGAAAATACTTAAACATGACTTTAAGTAGAAGATTTACTCATGAATAGCTCAGCTAGCCCTAAATTGAGGTATTATTTGATAGATTACGCCTAAAATTTGTTCCCAGTACACTAGGCTTGGATAGCGAACTCTCAACTGCCCTTAATGAGTGCGTTTACAAGCAAAGTCTTACGTTTATTTTTAGCACCTAAAATTCCATGCGAGAATTGAAAAATGTCTAATGATGATGATACTTCCAGCAAGCTATCCAGCATGTTTCCTTTCACAGAAGAAGAATTGCTAAAAAACCTAGATCAATATGATCCAATATTAGAACTTATTCCGACCCATACTGATCGTGAATTAGGCGAAAGCTCATAAGCTCTGAGCCCTTTGTACTGTTATAAACATTATAAATAAATCACTTTCTATCATAGGGATAAACTCATTCCCTATTAATAGACTTGATGAAAATATTTTATTAATTTAAGCTGCTCTAATTATTCTATTTTTCCTTAAATTTCATGGAGTTTAATTTTGTATAATGGGTGATCTTACATATCGATTTACAGCCCTGGAAAGCTATGAGACGGACTTCGTAGAGATCCCCTCAGATCAATACCTACAAGAAGTTCTGTGTCAGATGATCCAGGAATATAGTAGTAATCACTCGCCTATTAATATTGACTTTAGAAAGCTTATACATTGGTTACGAGCAGGTGACCAGTTGACTCATCATATTCATCCTTACCCAGCCAAATTATTACCGCATATTGCCTATTTTTTTCTAAAAGCTCATAGCAATCTACTGGATAAAACTGTTTTGGATCCGTTTTGTGGTTCTGGCACTGTGGCATTAGAAGCTTCTATCCACGGTTTTAAGCCACTTGTTGCTGATGCCAATCCTTTTGCTTTATTACTCACAAAAGTAAAAACTACACCATATAATGTTGATAAATTGATAGAAGTTAAAAATCACATATTAAAAAAAGCAAAAAGATACAAGACGGCTCCCTCTATTGATGTAGTAAATCCTGATCTATGGTACCTACCAGAACATAAAAAAAAGTTAGAAATTTTGCTAAGAGCAATTGAAGAATTAACAGCAGATTCTGAGCAGGCATTTTTTAAGATATGTATATCTTCACTAACAAAAAAGATTAGCTTTGCTGATCCTGCAATTAGTGTTCCTGTGCGCTTAAGAACTAAAGAAAAATTTTCCTCAGCTGTTAATCAGCGAATACAAAAAAGGTTAGACTGGATAAAAGAAGCTGATGTCTTTCAAGAGTTCAACAATATTGTAAACATCAATATCGAACGTATCAAAGAGACAAATAATAAATATCCAAACCGACTTTCAGCTAAAAAAGTTGGTGTGGATGCTCGATCATTATTTTCAGATTATGATCAACTTATAGCAATGCCAGATAACTCAATTCCATTAGTAATCACCTCGCCCCCATATGGGAGTGCTCAAAAGTATATACGGTCTACTAGTTTATCTTTAAATTGGTTAAAACTTGCCTCTCCATCACAACTTCGTACTCTAGAAGAGAAGTCGATAGGTCGAGAACATTTAATAAGAGCTCCATTTCAATACGATGAAGGTGATCTACCTTTAGAGTATGTCGATCTCATTAAAAAAATTGCTCAAAAAAATGAAACAAGAGCAAGAATCACCCAAAAATATCTAATTGAAATGGCACAAGTAGTTAAAGAACTTGCTCGATTGACTTCCCCTAAAGGACGAATTATTTTCGTTTTAGGCAATAATCAAGTCTGTGGAGAAACTTTAAGAAATGATAAATTTATTATTGAGTGTTTTCAGAAGTATCACTTAAAACTTAAGTTAGTTTTGATTGATGATATTAAATCGAGAGGTTTAATGACAAAACGTAATAGAACAGCATCTGTGATTTCACGTGAAACAGTTTTGGTTTTTGAGAAGTAACATTACATGTCTACCCATCCACATCCAGAAGATGATATTGAAAAATACTTTGATAAGTTACAAATATTGAATCAAAGTGTTTGGGACAGTGTCTGTAATAAACCCCAAATAAATAAATGGCTTGAACAATTTAAAGGCAATGTTGTATCAGCCGAAGAAGAAAAAAAATATATGATTTATGCCTTATCTAAATTCATGTATTTTAGTCAAAGAATGGTTAGAGAGATGCTCATATCTCTTTATAGAGATTTTATTAGAGCTCCAATTATTCAAGATATTAGAAGAAATAATGGAAATACAACGAATATAGAAGAGCTTTCCAAATTGTATTCCGAAGACTTGAATACCACCAGATTTATTGGTGTGGGTAATCCAGCAGAAAGTGGTGCTCATCTACTCTACATTTTTAGACAAGTAAATAATTTAGAAAAAAAATTATTTTGTGACTTACATGGAGCATTTGATATTGTCGCTGATCCAGATGGTGGAACACCACATTGGGTAGCACGTACTTCAAATATAAAAAGATATATTTTTTTTGATGACTTTGTGGGAGGTGGGACACAGGCTAGCAGATACTTAGAGAAACCTATTGCAAGTATCAGAAGTAATAATCCCGATATTGAGTTGATATTTATATCTTTATTTTCAACTAGTAATGGTTTATCAAAATTAAATGAAGTACAACTATTTAATGGCAAAGCTTCTTGTTTATTTGAATTAGATGATACTTTTAAAAGTTGTTCCCCTGGTTCCCGTTATTTCGAAAAACATCCTTCATGGTTTTCTATCGAAACATTCAGAAGGATTGCCGAGTATTACGGTACTTTCTTATATGAACAGCCATTAGGGCATGGTGATTGTGAGTTATTATTAGGTTTTTCTCATAATACTCCCAATAACACTCTTCCAATTTTTTGGAAAAATGGCTCGATTAATGAATCTTTAATGAAGTGGTACCCTATTTTTGAAAGATTTGACAAAAACTATGGTCTATGGAGAGCTAAATAAAAATGGAAAATTCCAATCCCTTCTCCTTTTCAAAGGCTTCTGATTATACAGATGAAGAAATTAATACCTTTTGGGTAGATATTGATGATGATTTTGTAAGAAAAATAATTGATCCAACTTCAAAAAAGTCTTCTTTCATTCTCGGAGGTAAAGGAACGGGGAAAACTCATTTGCTCCGCCATTTCTCTTATGCCTCAACCAAACTGCGTCATCCCAATCTATCAGGATTAGAGATCATCCGAAATGATGGATTTGTAGGAGTGTTTTTACGAGCAAATGCATTAGATGCTTCTCGTTTTGATACAAGTAATGAGAATGAAAAAGGAAAATGGCAAATATTATTTGCGATCTTTCTTGAGCTTAAACTTACTGAAAACCTTTTAGACACATTAATTGATATTGAAAAAACTTCTACAGATTATAAATTTAATACTAAAGGACTGCTTGAGATTTTATCTTCTGAAATATCTCAAGAGACCTATTTTGCACAAATTAAAAGTCTTGAAGAGTTAAAAATATGGTTAAAAAAAGCATCTAAGAAAATAAATACTGCTATTAATAATTATGCTTTCACTAGTACATTAGACCTAATACCTCCATTTACTCCTGGCAGCTTATCTCTAAAATTTAAAAAAGCACTTGATGAATGGCATCCAGTTTTTAAAGATATATCATTAGTATATCTTATTGATGAAATTGAAAACTTTTACTCTATTGAACACCAAGAAGTCATTCAATCCTTTATAAGATATGGCGAGGGAATGACCACTTTTAGAATTAGTGGCCGTTTATATGCAATCAAGACCTATTCAACAATTGGTGGTGGAGAAGAAAATAGAGAGGATGTTGAATTCAAGAAAATTAATCTTGATGAAAAGCTTAAAGAACTTGGCGCCAAGTATAAGAATTTTGCAAATAATTTTATTAAGCAACGACTGTGTGTTAAAAAATTAATACCACTAAATAGATTAGAATCTTTTAATATAGAAGACTGTTTTGAAAGTATCAAATCTAGTAACTACTATAGTGAATTTATAGATTTTCTAGAACTAGACTCTAGCCAACCACAGGTTTTTGTTCAAAATTTTAGAAGTACGCTTCTTAAAGTTCCAAAATTAATTGCTACAGAGGAGATTGATCAAATAATTGATCTTTTAACCTCTAATTTCCCAATATTATTGCAAAAACATAATATATTGAGATTCTGCAAAGATTATAGCAATAAAGATAGTGTAATAGAGGTTGCAAAGAATATTAACCAAATTTGTGAGCTATATATAGAAAATCCTAAGGATGAAAAATGTAAAAGCTACGATGACTCTTATAGCCATTGGAGCTCAAATTTAATAGCTCAATTATGTAGAGAAAATAGAAAGCCTGTTATCTATTCTGGATTTGATACATTTGTAAAAATGTCATCAAATAATCCACGAAATTTATTAAGTATCCTTAGTAATGCCTATGATCTAGCGATATTTAATAATTTAGATTTTATTAATAAAGCCCCTCTGTCTATTGAAAACCAGACAAAATCAGTACTAAGTAATTCTAAGTTTATATTTGAACAAGACTCCAATTATGGTCGTCCATCAGATATAGCACAAATTGTTGTAGATAGATTAGCGTCCCTTCTAAGAACGGCTAGATTTGCTCTAAATATTCCTGAGGTTTCGCCATTAAGCGTTAGTTTTATTGATGATGATCTTTCCAAAAATGCAAAATTGGCTATTCAAAGTGCTTTAAATTATTCATTTATCTTTGAAACCAGTAGTGGTAGACCTGATAGAAATTCAGAACGGATCAATCGTAAAATATATCTAAACCCAATCCTCTCTCCTAAATGGGATTTACCTATTGGGCGTAGAGGTGACATTAGCCTTTCTGCTGAACTTGTAAATGCAATATTTGATATTGAAAAAGGTAATGAGTTTAAAGTGCTGTTAACGCGTCTTGATACGAAATGGAATAACCCTTTTACAAGAGATGAGCTCCTCCTAAAACAACCAGATCTTTTTAGCAATGATTGACTATTCTATTTTCTATTATCAGGCTTATAGTTCTCCTAACGATTTATCTGATTATGATATTTTTATATCTGCTTATAATTCTAGCGAACGTGTAAAGAGTGTTTTTAGTAATATTAATGCTTCAAAAAAATTATGGTTAATTCATCCTGAGTATTTGTTTAACGACTTAGAATTACCTAAGGATGGGATAATTGTAAAACCTGAAGAAAGATCGGAGAGTATCCAAGTCCGTACATTATTAAATAATATAAACAATATTACTGAAGTTAAACTTTGCATTGATATTACTGGCTTCATGAGACATGTCTTAATTTTTTTAGTGGCCAGTTTAAAAAAAATGGGGGTAAAAAAGTTTACAGCAATTTACTCTGAGCCCATGACTTATTCTAATGATGAGAACACGGAATTTAGTACTACAACCAGCCCAATAGTGCGTTCTATTCAAGGTATTTCTGCTGATATTGATCCTAGCTATCAAGACCATTTAATAATTAATGTAGGCTATGATCATAAAATCATATCTCAAGTTTCTACCTATAAAGACAGTGCTACTGTATATCCATTATTCTCTTTTCCCTCCTTAAGTGCTGATATGTATCAGCAAAGTGCTTTCAGAGCTTCATCCAGTGGGGATATAACAAAGAAAGACGACTGGTTTATAAACAGAAAATTTGCACCAGCAAATAATCCATTTGCTACAGCTCAAATAATCAGTGAATTAATACATAGTATAGATGCGGTCAACGATTCTAAAAATAATATATATTTAGCCCCTTTATCTACTAAAGCACAAACTTTAGGTTTTGCTATTTATTGGGCTCTAGAAGGAGAAGAAAGAGATATATCTATCTTATTACCAGAATGTTTGACTTATTCTAGAGAGACATCTCTAGGATTAAAAAGATTATGGTCCTATGAGGTCGAATTAACTCTGAGTTAGCAATTCAATATCAGCCTTTAAGTTAATATTTGTTTGATAATTAATCATTTTTTTGAAAAAGGCAATGAGTATTTTTAGGTAACCAATATTTTTTATTATTGTATGAAATATTGTAACCATCTTGAACTTCTTCAACCATTTCAGACTTTACCCTTAATGCCTGTTGATTGCTCATATCATGAAAAAACTGTAAGCCTGTTTTAACCCAAGTTAACATATCAATTCTTTGATTCGAGCAAATCATTTTTATCAAGTCGTTTTCTAACTTGTTCTTATTAGCCTTCTTAATAGAATTTGACTTCTTGATAGTGACATAATCTATATTCGTATTGTATTCGTCATTTAAAAAATTTATAAACCCATGTAAAGCAGCAGCTTGTCCTGGAAAAGCTACCAAATATTCTTTTACACTTTTCAAGTCTGGCAATAATTCTCCGCCCTGATCAGTCAATAACATAAGTGCAACCGCAGGCTTTATTGCAAGTCTTACTGATCGAGCAGAAGTAAGACCCTGTTTCATTTTATTATCTAATTTCTTCTTATAAGAATTTACAACCTTATACGCTATAGATAATTGTGACAAACTTTCAATAAGTAATCTTGTTTGATCCTGTTCGGAACATTCCCTTTTACTTGTAGACAAAATTTGTAAATCATAGGACTCATCAAGCCATCTTATGATTAATTCGAATTTTCTAAGTCCATGAGTCCTTAATTGGGATAATAATTCGTTAGCAGTAGGTATAGACTCCATCCATAACATTTTGGATTTAATAAAAAAATAAGTATGCTTATTGAGATATAGAGCTGCTTTATGAGTCCCAACTTCATTCATTAACCAAGATGTATATTTTTTATATTGTTGTTTCAAAAAAGGGGACTCAAAAATACTAAGATTCTGGTTATATTTTTGCCATAAATTTTTATACCAATAGCAATCTTCACATACATCTCCACATCCTGCGGCTATTAATTTATTACAGATTAGACATGGTTTATCTTTATAATTTTTACACCTCTTACACTTTTTTACTCCATTTTCATCAAGCTCTAGTAACCGATATTTATGACAAAAAGGACAGGTTTCATAATCTCGTGTAGCACATTTTGGACAAACTCTTAAATCATCTTTAAAACGTGAAATCTTAGTTAGCTTTTGTGATGGTGCATTACATCGTTCACATTGTTGAATCATTCTGAAATATACAGAACAGCTATTACAAACTACTCCATATTGTGTAAGTTTTCCTATTGGTCTATTAGTTAAATTACATCGTATGCATGGTTGTTTTTTAATACATTCATTACATTTCGCCTTACTATCATTCTTTGATAAGCGTGCTAATACACCACAACTAGGGCAAGGGCGTTTCTTAAAAATTCGTGCATAACAAGTTGAACAGTATTTCTTATCCTTATATTTTTTCTTTATTTTTAAAACAGTTTTTGCACATCCATTACATACTTGTCTTGAATCTTTGTTACTCAAATTCAATAACTCCAACTTTTTTAATTTTTCTCAATAATTTAAGCCACTTACGCTCCACATTCTTCTTAGATTTTGGTTGATTTATTGAAGATTTTAATCGTTGAGATGGATAAATTCTTACTGGCTTTGCCATAGCAGCTTTCATTTGTAAGAGTTGAGATGGTAATTTTTTACGATTATCCCAAAAACTTGCATTACTAATTCCATATTCATACGCACGATCTACTATCAAATCGCATGGAATTTTCATAATTCGATCTAATAAGGAAAGTAGAATGGTACGTTCATGTATATTTAAATACTCAAATGATAATGGAGTAATTGTGAGAGGAATGTCTAAGTCCACACCTAGACTTTTAAACATTTCAAGAAGACGCAAATTTTCCGTATCTAATAACAGCCTGATTTCGCTTAGCCATGCACGTGCTATCTCAAACCATTCATAAGATGAAATACTCTGATTGTTATAAAGACCTTTGCCAGTTTTTAATACTTGATCTGCATTTATTTGAAAGTCTAATGCATTTAAATTACATACTTTCGGTTGGTGATCTATAAAGTTATACCCACATGAAGAACATATCGCTAGAGAACCATGTTCTAGATCGATTTTAAATAGCTGAATAGTGATTCCACATTTAGGACAATGATCAATTAACTCTACTTGATGCTTTTCACAACAACTATGCCATCCCATCCGCCACATTAAACGGAAATAAGGTGATACACCATCATCCTTGAAGCATTTCACACATAATTGCCGACCTGATAAGTTTGATCTATTTCTCTGACCTAGTACTAAAATCCAGATTTTGTTTGGGTGCAGATACAATTGAGGAATAATACTACTCAGCATTGTATTCAGAATAGTCTGCTTATTTTCGAAACAATGTAATAATAATGAGTTAAGTCTGATATCACTTATTCCTTTATCTAAATCAATTGTAAGTGCTCTCCAATCCCTCCATAACGCTTCAACTAGAATCAAAGGCGAACATCCCATATCTAAAGCTGACCTAATCAACCAAGATGAAAATATTTCACCATTTTTAATTGGTGTCCTGATATACCATTGCCCAGCATGATCTGACATTACTCCCCCCTAAATACTAAAATCTAAATACGATTAATTTTTATATTTTGAATATTGCGAACACCTTGAGTTGGTTTTAACCATCTGAACTTTTTGATAATTTCTAAAGTGATTTCTTCTGTACCGGTCAATATTGCCATTTTTGCGCATTCGACCACTACCCTATTTAAATCCCCTAAATTTCCTCCTGAGATCTCATGTAATAATGTGGCAATTTCTTGAGATGATAAATTTGAAGGTTTTTTCAATGGAATCAATTTAACGTAACTCAAAAGGAGCCTTAAAAAATCTTCATCTAATTTCCATAAAGGTAAGTCTAAGATATCGAATCTACTGGCATACTGAGCATCTGTATGTAATATCAATGATGCTTCACGAGTTCCAACACCAATAATATTTAAACTTAATTCATTACTCAGTGTTTTAAGAGCATTCATTACTTCTTGTTGTTGTCTTGAGCTTCCACTTAAACAATTATGCAACTCATCAATTATCAACATTTTTGTTTCATACTTTCTTAGTAAATGAATTGCTTGATTCTTTAATTTACTTTCAGGATCAGTAGTACGAAAAGGAACGAAAAAATGCTCTAAAATATTAATATATAATTCTTTTACATTTGCTCTGACTGGAGCCTGTATAGGAATAACTGGCTTAGTCAGGGACAATAATTGCATATCGATATCATTAACTTTGTTTATATAATATTTTTTTGCAAATTCATGAATAATCGTAGTTTTTCCCATATTTGAGTCACCTACGATTAAAAGACATTCAGGTCTTAATTTCTTAGGTCGATTTAAAAGATCAGTGAGCATATTTAATACTGTAATTGCTCTTTGATAACCAATCCATCGATCCATATAAAGAAAATTAATTCGCTCATCATCGCTTAAAACCATAATTTCACGAACATGTGCAGCAAGATGGTTAAATTTTTCCATGACTCACCTTAAATCATCAAATGCTGTTAAATCTGTATTCCATAAGCTATTTTCAGACTGTGATAAATTGGAATTAACATTTTGATTAGCATTATTTTTTTCAAATAAAGATTGAGTGAAGCTTTTACTATTTTCTTTTCTTCTCTGGTTTAATCGGCGTTGTTTCCTTGTCAAACTCAAGGCTTGATCTACTTTTTCACGCAAATGGATAATTGCTTTATAAATAGCATCTTGATCAACTGTATTTAAACGCTGACTTTTAAGATATTTTTGAACCTGTTTATATTCATGTAAGCTGATTGAAGGTATTTCACGTTTAGCCGTAGGCACTTTAAAATAAGTATTGGTATTGGGTTCATAGAACCAAATCATAGAAATATCGCGAGGATCTCTTTTAAAAATAAACTTTCTTTTCTTTTTTTTATTGGGATCATTTGGGTCGATCGCATTTATCCAAGGTCTTAAACAATCAGAAAAATAAAAAAGTTTATCCTTCTTAACCCCTGTTCTTTGAATAGTTGATTCAAATTCAGGAGCAAAATCTAAGAACAAAGTTGCCTCATCAGCTACTCGTTCTTTTAAACCAGTGCCAGGTTTAAATTTAGTCCCCCAAATTCCTTCTTCCCACATTTGTAATGGTGGAGCATCTAGTATTGAGTGTTTGCTCTTATGATAAACATTCACAATCCAGTAAACAATATAATATTCTAGATCTCTGAGAGTTAAGCAGGCATTTTTTGCTGAATCATATGCCCCCTTCATGACAATATTTGACTTAGTTGTTCCATCTAAAACATGCATCTCTAGATTGACTATACCAAGCAAACGCTCGATATGACCACCAAACTTTGCTCCATCAATAGGGCGATACTCCCAATTAATATCGTATTTCAAACAAGCCTTACTAAGGTGAAGGGTTCTAAAATCTGAACCATTATCAGAATGAACTGAATCCATAAGCCCTTCAACATCCCATTCCCCATCTATACCTAATTCAAGTAATTTTCTTTTTTTAGATAAGATTGCAGATGAAATACACATGGCTACGGATATAGAACTAGGTTCATCCAAAGAGAGGTAATACCCCACAACCATTCTACTAAAGACATCAATTGCTAGTGTTAGATAAGCACGACCTATAGTTTCACGGTATTGTTCATCAACAATCTCTACATCTAATGGCGTATGATCAATTTGGACATATGCTAAGGGATAATCCGCATTGGGAAACGAACCAGCAGCAGCCTCATACTTATCTTTTAAAATTTTTTTGCCATATCTTGCTTTAGTTACTTCATATGCATTGATAGCTTCTATTCGGCACCTAATAGTATTATCGTGAGGAGGTTCTAATTTTCTTTTAAAACACTCAAGCTTAACTTCTAGAATCGTTTTTGCAATACTTGGTTTTAGAGATGTTAAATACTTTGTATGAATTGCTTGTTGAATAATATAATTAAGTTCAGGAGATAATCGTTTCTTATTAGCCCTCCATCCTCTTTTTTTAGGTATTAAAACTAATATTGACTTATTTTCTCGATAAGCTTTCAACCACTTCCAAATAGTATTTACATGAAGATTATTTTTTTCAGCAGTCTTTTTTACCGTTTCAACAGTCGAATTTTCTATTAATGGCTTAATTATTTCATAATGCTGTAATGCTACCTGCCATGCTTCATCAGAAATATCTTCTCCTTTATTGAGCATAGAAGTTTCATTGTCTTCTGAATCTACAACTGACAAATTTCTTATGTTTACTTGAATACAACGGGCTGATTCTAGATTGGATATAACAACCTCTTCTGAATTTAGAATATTAATAATTCTGTATTTAGAGCCATTATAATTAACAACATTATTTGGTTTAATAATTAAACGTTTTCTATCAATTTTAACTGAATCATTTTCTATCATTTAGATTTCCCCTTTTGTAGCATTTTTATCATTTATCCAAATAATTGTTTCAGCTGACAGAGGACTATATAAATCACATAGTATTATTTTTTTCGATATTAAAATCCAAATTTTATGAATAGCTTTTAATATATTCCTTTGATCCGTAAAAATATAAGTAGGTAATTGATTAACTGTAGAATAACCTAATTTTTCCAGTATTTCGGTTAGTATCCGTTGTTCATCTTTCTCTATATAAGATCGCTTAAATCTCTTAAGAAAATTAATATTCTCCCAATATTGATCATATAAACGAGATTCATCAATGATTCTAAACTTCCATCCTTTTTCCAAAGCAAAAGTATAAGCAGCTTTAAACTTGGGTCTGAGTCCTTTCCAATCTGTTCGAAGTTTTTTTCTAGGTTTAATTTCGATCAATAATGGTGCAGCAAATAAATCTACATCTTCATACTGTGCACTAGAAAACTGCACCAAAAAATCAGGTGTATATGTTGATTCATTCCCTAACTCAGTAATATAAGGAATAGCAACAGGTTGCCCCACTACATCAATGACATTTTCGTTATATTCTTGCTTAAATAAAAAATCTCGCTCTAAAGTTGATTCATACCAGATTGTTTTTTCACCTCTAAAGGAATAGTTACCCGAGATACTCCCGTATACTGTTTGAGCTTTTCTTACCGGGCTATATTCATCACTGATTCTTTTCATTATCAACCTCAGCTTTAATCGACTAGCTTTTATTATGGTAGTTTTACAATCAACTAGCGTTTATTAATGTAATAACTAGCTTTTATTTTTATAGACTTTGTTAGATAACTTTTTGAATTCTAATTATCCCACTAGCTTTTATTATAGTATATGACAGTGGCTCACATCCTAAACCTGGAGAGATCACACTGGCACATTTGGGCGTTTTATTTCTGGACGAACTGCCTGAGTTTGACCGCAAGGTACTCGAAGTATTACGTCAGCCGCTTGAGTCCAAAGAAATTGTGATCTCGCGTGCTTCCCGGCAAATTACCTTTCCAGCCAATTTTCAGCTGGTGGCAGCCATGAATCCTTGTCCATGCGGTTATGCATTTAATCAGGACATCCGCTGTCAATGTTCACCTGAAACCATCAAGCGTTATCAGAACCGGATTTCTGGTCCATTACTGGATCGGATTGACCTGCATATTGACGTACCACCTTTACAGGCACAGGAGTTACAGGACAATAAACCTGTCGAAAACTCTGAAACGGTCAGACAACGCGTGATTACCGCTTATAACATTCAGATCAAACGGCAAAATGCCTTAAACATGAGTCTTAGCCCAAAACAACTGGAACAATATGCCCCTCTCGATCCACCAGCTCAAAAAATGATTGAACTGGCTCAGCAGAAACTGAATTTATCAGCACGAGGCTATCATCGGATTTTGCGTGTTGCCCGAACCATTGCCGATCTTAACCAAAGTCTAGATATTCAGACTGGGCATTTATCGGAAGCCCTGTCTTATCGCGGGCAACACATTTAAATAATAAAAAAGGCGACTTAGAGTCGCCTTTTTATTTAGAGAAAATTAGAAGCTATAACCTAATCCGAATACTACTTTGTTCTTTTGTTTCACATCCATACGATCATAACCACCAATAATGTAATTGATGCTTGCAGTCACACCAGTATCTGCAAGAGGTTTACTTAAACCGATGTCAAAATGACGGAAACCAAAACTTTCCGTAGTTCCTTCGATATCACCTGATTTTTCATAAGCATATAAGCCTAAAGCTGTATCCAAGCTGAAATCTTGTGGTAAAGCATAGCTATAAGTAGCTTTTAAATAGGTATCACCTGCATTGCCCCAAGTGGTATCTTCAAGAAGAGTTTGTGCTGTAATACCTAAATCTTTATAGCTCAGACCTAATAACAGCTCAAATCCATTCGTTTCTTCATCAGATTCATAATAATAGTAGTAAGTCGTACCGATCGTTAAACCCAAATCATCATTTACCGAATGGCTGTAGCCTGCATAGAAATTATTTTCAAAAGCATCACGGCCTTCTTCAACCAAAGAATAATCTAAGGTAGAACCCCACCAACCAACATAGAAGCCAGAGGAATGATTATAGTCAAGCCCACCTTGTAAAGTAGCTCCGCTATTTTCAGGTGTGTTGGTAATCCCACGCAGGTTATAGCTTGAAAGTACACTGATATTCCCAGAAACTGAATGTTCAGCAGCTGGTTCATCCGCGAAAGTGAAAGAAGATGCAGCACCTAGTAAAGCAAAAGATAATACTTTTAATGTTGATTTCATTGTATGACTCCCCCAGATCGTTTGAGACGTTTTTATGATATTGATTAAACTCGAGTTCGAAATTTGCAAGAGCTATGCCAATCTGGAATAAAACAACTAAAATCTGATGAATAAAAATAAAATAAATCACTAGGTATTTGTTTTTAAATTATATTTAAATTTTTAAAAAAAGTACTTTGATAGATTCTTTTTAACATTAGCCCTTTTTCAAAGATTTATTTTCTTTTTTCGGCCTTATACATAATCATTTACAAGTTGCGCCATTTTGAAACTTTTTTCGCTTTGATTAAATTTTGTGCTAAAAAAAGGTGCAGAAATAAAAGGTAAAGAAGCAGATTGCTTTATTCGAGTTTTTGATTCTTACCCAAACTCAGAAATTTCTGGATTAAAAAGTTCAAAATAGTGCTAAGCAACAAAAAGTGACTCTCATAGAATGACTTTTTATTATTCGGAAATCTATCAGCATTTTTGGATTTATAAATATTTAAATTAAATATTTATAAATTAAAATTCAATAATTTATAATCAATTCTCACTTTTAAGAAATTATTAATGGATAGTCTGAGACAGAAAATGAAGATTTTGAACACTCAACTTTTTCATTCTAAGAATTTCAATTTTAAATATTATCGATACACTCATGAGTCATACCCTTCAGAGAATTTATATTTAAAAAATATCTTTGTTTTTATTTGTTTTTTTACTATATGGTCAGGATCTAGACTATTAGATATCTTACTATTATTCACATTAGATTAAAAAAATCCCTCGACTTTAGTGGAGTATCGTAAATAAAAATGACATTTATTCAGCGAATCTTATACAATTCCTAAAAATTTCCATCAATTTGTATAAGGCTCTCTCCCAATGCAAAACACAAAAAAGTTAACATTGGCAGTTTTGATTCAGGCTGCATTGATCTCAACCGCTTTTGCTAGCGAGCAAAGTGAGTCTAAAGGTTTTGTAGAAGATGCAGAAGGATCTGTACTTTTCCGTACTGGTTATTTATCTCGTGATAAGAAAAATGGCGTAGCAGATACAAGTTCAGCTGCACAGACTGCAATCGTGAAACTGGATTCAGGTTTTACTCAAGGTGTGGTCGGCTTTGGTGCCGGGATCATCGGTGATGCATCATTCAAGCTTGGGGAAAATGCGCATGCTGGTAACGGCATGATTCCTCTCCATAATAATGGAGCAAAAGATGAGAATGGTCATGTTGATTCCTATGACCATTGGGCACGTGGCGGCGCTTATGTGAAAGCTCGTGTATCTAATACCACTGCTGTATATGGTACCCAAGTTTTAGATCTTCCTGTATTGGCATCAAATACTGCACGTCTCGTTCCTGAATACTTTGAAGGCGTATTAGTGACGAGTAATGAAATTGACAACCTGTCATTAACAGCTGGTAAATTTACTAAAAACCAATATTCAGACCAAATCAACTCTGATGGTAACGAGCTGGATCGTGCTGTTGTTTGGGGTGCGAAATATAAATTTAGTGATGCTTTAAACGCTTCTTACTATGGTACAGATATTAAAGACCGTTTAGACCGTCATTATGTAAATGCGAACTATAGCTATGCAGTAGCCAATGGCGGCACTTTAACTCACGATTTTAGTGGCTATCATACCGAGTGGGATAAAAAAGCTGACGGTGGTGCATATACTTATTCTCATACCACAAATGACTTAAGTAACTTAAGCAACAATATTTGGGCTATTTCTACCACTTACAATACTGGTCCGCACAATGTCATGGTGGCTTACCAACAAAATACTGGTAACACAGGCTATGACTATGGTTTGGGTCGCGGTGTAGGTGATGGTCATCAAACGATTTATCTACCAAACTCATACCTGTCTGACTTCATTGGTAATAATGAAAAATCAGCACAACTTCAATACACATTTGACTTCGGTGCTGTAAATGTTCCTGGTCTATCTTGGACTTCAGCATTTGTATATGGTTGGGATATTGATGTAGCAGGTAGTCCAGATCGTTCTCAGTTAGTGACTAATGATGCACAAGAACGTGAATTCTTTAACCAGGTGAAATACACTGTTCAATCTGGTTTTGCTAAAGACGCGAGCTTGCGTTTACGTCACTCTTACTACCGTGCAAGCAATGATTACCAATCTAACTACATTGGTGACACCAACGAATGGCGTATCTGGTTAGACATTCCTGTGAAATTATTCTAATTCACCCGAATTTCAAGCTATAATAAAAAACCTGCACATTGTGCAGGTTTTTTTGTTTAAGCTTTAAAAAGTTAAAGACTCAAACTGAAAAGCAAATGAATTATTTATTTGCTTCTGCATAAGCTGCAATTGAGCTAAGTACTTCCTGTTTTGCAACATCAGCACCTTCCCAACCACTTAACTTAACCCATTTACCTGGTTCCAAGTCTTTGTAGTGCTGGAAGAAGTGTTCGATTTGGCTAATCAGTAATGGAGGAAGATCAGTATATTCTTGAACATCTTTGTAGATCGGAGTCAGTTTGTCGTGTGGAACTGCAACCAGTTTCGCATCAACACCACCGTCATCTTCCATGTTCAGTTTACCAACAGGACGGCAACGAATTACAGAACCTGGCTCTACTGGATGTGGAGTTACCACCAATACGTCTAGAGGGTCGCCATCTAGAGAAAGTGTATTTGGTACATAACCATAGTTTGCTGGGTAGAACATTGCTGTACCCATGAAACGGTCTACAAACAATGCATCAGAATCTTTATCGATTTCATATTTGATTGGTGCTGCATTTGCAGGAATTTCGATAATGACATAGATGTCGTTTGGCGCATCTTTACCCGCTGGGATATTGCTGTAGCTCATAGCATCACTCTTTAACAAGTTATATCTTTTAAAAACCGCGACAATTATAACGGTTTTTACAGATTTTTTTTGATTTTAAAATACCGAACTGTAAATATCTCAAACTGCTTTATTTTCGGCTTAAGAGATTTTGATAATTAACAGCAGTAAGGTTATTGGACATAATAAGGATAACAGCCAGACAATTGAACGTAAGGTCGACCAGTTCGCCAGATAACAGATCCCATAGATGACCCGAAAAACTAGATAGGCAATCCCAAAGGTCATGACCAGACTTTGTGTAACGACCATATATTCTGCCATCAGAATCGAGGCGATAAAGAGCGGTAAGCTTTCAAAGCTGTTCTGCTGAGCAGCATTGGCGCGACTGGCCAGGCCTGTGGACTTTTCTAAAAATGCCCGTGGATTCTGATTGTCTTTTGCACGAAACCCTGCCGATTTTTTCGCAATCAAGGTAAAAACATAAGGTAAAAGACAAGCTGCCAAAATGAGATAGATAACCCCACTAATGCTATGCATCTGATTTTTCTCTTGAGAATTTTTATGTCTATCATAGCATGGCGTTTCGTGAATAAATTTTGTTAAATAGAGTGTTTTTATAAATGATTAAGGATTCACTATGGTCAGCCCTGATCAAAATGAAATGTTCGATGTCCTCGAGAAACAGCGCCAGCATCAACGTCAAGTGGATCGCGTATTAAAAATCGTATTACCGATTGTTGCATTTCTGATGGCCGTCATTTGTGCCAATATGAATATCTGGTCTCCCCTCTTTACCTTTGCCATCTTATGGATTGCTTTTTATGCGGTAGGCATCAAGCGTATGCCGATCTGGCACTGGGTAGTCGCGATCATCATTTATTGCCTGATAGATAATATTCTCAGTTATGGCAGTTTTAATTTGAGAGGATTTAACCGCCAGTTTGGCACCATGTTTATTTTCTTGGGTGTGATCGGGGTAGGTCGTCCTTACTTCGACCGCTGGCTAATGAAAAAAGAGAATTAAAAAAAGCGCCCTTAGGCGCTTTTTTTAATTGCAGGATTTATGCAGACTTACGTAGGTCTTTACGCAGGATTTTGCCTACGTTAGATTTCGGTAACTCGTCCATAAATTCCACATAACGTGGGCGTTTATAACCGGTCAGGTTTTCTTTCGCAAATGCCAGAACTTCTTCAGTCGTCAATGAAGGATCTTTCTTCACAACAAACAATTTTGGCACTTCACCTGATTTTTCATCTGGTACACCAATTGCAGCCACTTCCAGTACCTTTGGATGTTTCGCAACGACTTCTTCAATTTCAGAAGGATAAACGTTGAAGCCAGAGACCAGAATCATGTCTTTCTTACGGTCAACGATTTTGATGTAACCACGTGAATCCATAACACCAATATCACCGGTACGGAAGAAGCCATTTACCATCACTTTATCGGTTTCATCCGGACGGTTCCAATAGCCTTTCATCACTTGAGGACCACGGATTGAGATTTCACCCTGCTCACCGAGTGCAACTTCATTACCGTCATCATCAAGAATACCAACTTCAGTTGAAGGCAACGGAATACCAATCGTACCGCTGAATTCTTCAGATGCTGGTGGGTTTGCAGTTGCCACTGGAGAAGTTTCAGACAGGCCATAACCTTCAATGATGTTAGTGCCAGTAATTTTCTTCCAAGCTTCTGCAGTAGAAGGCAGAACAGCCATACCACCGCCCATCGCCATTTTTAAACGGCTATGATCCAGTTGCTTGAACTCTTCGTTGTTTACAAGCGCATTAAACAGCGTGTTCACAGCAGGGAAGAATGTTGGCTGGTATTTACGTAATTCTTTCATCACCGCAGGCAGATCACGCGGGTTAGGAATCAGAACGTTCGCCTGACCTTTATACATGCCGTAAAGTGCACAGACCATGAAAGCAAAGATGTGATAAAGCGGTAAAGCACAGAAAATACGGTCATCTGGCTGGCCATCTTGCGCACCGAATTTGCTCTGGAAGATACCGTCACACTGCAACAGGTTAGCAACCAGGTTACGATGGGTCAGTTCAGCACCTTTAGAAACACCTGTAGTACCACCTGTGTACTGAAGTACAGCAGTATCACTTAAAGTCAATTCAGGGCGTTTATAGTTGCTTGGGTTAACTTTATTCAGGGCTGCATTGAACTTGATGTGACCTGGAATATCCCATGCCGGAATCTGCTTACGTACTGAACGTAATACAAAGTTCACCAAAGTACCTTTTAAAGCACCCAGCATGTCACCCACAGAAGCAACCACGACGTGCTTCACAGGTGTTTTGCCAATAATTGACTGATAAACGCTTGCAAAATTCTCAATAATGACCAGAACTTCAGCGCCAGAATCTTTTAACTGATGCTCAAGCTCACGTGATGTATACAGTGGATTTACATTCACCAGTACTAAACCAGCGCGGAACACCCCCAATGCTACGACCGGATATTGAAGAACGTTTGGCATCATTACGGCAACACGTGTGCCTTTTGCCAGACCCAAACTTTGTAAATATGCTGCGAATTTACGACTAGCTTCTTCCAACTCATTGAACGTTAAAGTCTTATCCATAAAGATAAAGGCATCACGTGAGCCAAATTTTTGGAAATTGCGTTCAAAAATATCAACCAGAGATGTATTTTCTGCTGGTAATTCTACAGTTTCTGGAATCCCTGTTTTTTGGTATTCAGCGAACCAAATTTTTTCCATAATGCCAATCTCTCCAATCATAATCCTTAGTAGTTCAACTGTTTTTTTCAATGCTGCACGTCATTTTTTAGACTTGTATATGTGCAACATTGCATCCATTTGTCGAATCGTTACTCATATATAACGTATTTCGATTCATGGATGCTAGTATTATCTTTGAATCAACAGTTTATTTGCTTTTTGATATCCACGTGGTAACAGGGTTCCTTTAGAGCCTCGTTTCCCAATATATTTTTGCAAGTCATGCCCTTTAAGTTTTAATTGTTGCTGTCCTGCAAGCACTTGAATTGTTTCATCAAGTTTCAATATTGTCATGGATAAAATTTGATCTTTATCTTCAAGTTGTATCAATTTATTACCTTTACCTTTATTGAGTACAGGTAATTCCGACAGATCAACAACCAGTAGACGGCCAGCTGAACTGAGTAGTGCAACATGAGTTGCGTCTTCCAGCGGCTGCAGGTTCATGACCTGTGCACCTTCAGATAGGTTCAGGAAAGCCTTGCCAGCTTTGGCATTGGTATCCAGCTGCTTGGCCTGGGTTTTAAATCCATAACCTTTACTGCTGATTGCCAGGATTTCCGCATCATCTTCAGCGACCAACACCTGCTTGAAGCCTACCCCACTTGCCGGAGACAGTTTTGAACTCAATGGTTCACCAAGTCCTCGTGCCGATGGCAGGCTATTGATTGGCAAACCATAGCTACGACCACTATCGTCTAATACATAGACGCGTTGATTAGACTTACCTTGGGCATGACTGAGATACTGATCGCCCACACGGAAATTCAGATTTTCAGCATCCACCTCATGCCCTTTGGCACAGCGAATCCAGCCCGCTTCAGACAATACGACCGTTACAGGATCCGCTGGCAGCATTTCAGTTTCATCAATTGCAGCGGCTTCGGCACGTTGTACGATTGGAGAACGGCGATTATCCCCAAATTTCTTGGCATCTTCTTTTAATTCATTGATGATCAAGGTTTTTAAAGACTCAGGATTCGCCAACTGTTCACGAATCACCGCAGCTTTGGCTTCCAGCTCTTCCTGTTCGCGGCGCAGTTCCATTTCTTCGAGTTTGGCCAGATGACGCAGCTTGAGTTCTAAAATGGCTTCGGCCTGAATCTCATCAATACCGAACCGTTCCATCAACACCGGTTTAGGCTGATCTTCCTCACGAATAATCCGAATGACTTCATCAATATTTAAGTAGGCAATGATCAAACCGCCGAGAATATGCAAGCGTTTTTCGATCTTGTTCAGATGATATTGCAGACGGCGAGTAACAGTAGTCTTACGGATTTCGATCCATTCCAGCAGAATACGACGAATCGATTTCACTTGTGGACGGCCATCCGCGCCAATCATGTTCATATTGACGCGATAGCTGGATTCGAGATCAGTGGTCGCAAACAGGTGGCTCATTACTGCTTCCGCATCAATACGGTTCGAACGCAGTACCACCACTAAACGTGTTGGATTCTCATGATCCGATTCATCACGAACATCAGTGACCAATGGCAGTTTTTTCGCCTGCATTTGATCTGCAATCTGGCTGATGATTTTTGAACCGGATACCTGATACGGCAATTCGGTAATCACGATTTCATTTTTATCAATGGTATATACCGCACGCATGCGATAGCTGCCACGACCTGTCGTCTGAATTTTAAGCAGCTCTGATGGTGGTGTGATGATTTCTGCTTTGGTCGGTAAATCCGGTCCCGGAATGTATTCTGCCATTTTGGCATCGGTCAGGTTCGGATTACGGATCAGGGCGATAGTACCTTTCACCACTTCGCGCAAGTTGTGCGGTGGAATATCGGTCGCCATCCCCACAGCAATCCCGGTGGTACCATTTAGCAGGATATTGGGAACACGTGCCGGCAAGTTGATGGGTTCTTTCATCGAACCATCAAAGTTATCCTGCCAGTCACAGGTACCCTGTCCTAGTTCGGATAAAAGCAGTTCGCTATATTGCGACAGTTTGGCTTCGGTATAACGCATCGCCGCGAAAGATTTAGGATCATCCGGTGAACCCCAGTTGCCCTGTCCTTCAATAAACGGATAGCGATAACTGAATGGCTGCGCCATTAAGACCATGGCTTCATAACAGGCCGAGTCACCATGTGGATGGTATTTACCCAGTACATCCCCGACAGTACGTGCCGATTTTTTCGGTTTACTGGTCCATTTCAGACCCAGTTCACTCATGGCATAAACAATACGGCGCTGTACCGGTTTCAAACCGTCACTGATATGTGGCAATGCACGATCCATAATCACGTACATGGCATAATTTAAATAAGCTTGTTCGGTAAATTCGGCTACGGAACGGTTTTCTGTCGCATGATGCGCAAGGCTTGTCATAACAACCTATAATCCTAAAATTCGTTTTTGTATCAATGTTTCTTATGCTAAGTCGCGGCTGTGTACTGCACAAGGGCAGTAAACTACACAGCGCGACAAATCGTGTCTTATGGGCTAAAAATATCCACTTTATAGCAGCTGAGCAACTAAAAAATCACCAACCTTATAAACCCATGGATTCTAGCGTCTTGCCCTTAGTCTCTTCACCCAGGACTAAAATGACCACAGCCACTGCAATCAGCACCGCAGTAAACATGGTAAAGACGTAACTGAAACCGTTTGGCATCCCCATCAAATGGGTTACGGCAAAAGGTGCAGCAATCCCGCCAATACGGCCAATTGCACCGGCCCAGCCTGAACCAAAAGCACGGATATTGGTTGGATACTGTTCTGGTGTATAGGTATAAAGAACGCCCCATGCCCCCAGATTAAAGAAGGACATCAGACAACCCCAGATCACGATCTCGGTAACACTGCCGGACTGACCAAAGAAATAGGCTGAGATCGCGCACATGCCGATAAAGCCAGCTAAAGTTGCCTTACGACCGAGTTTTTCGACCAGCCATGCTGCCGCAATATAACCCGGCAATTGTGCCAGAATCATAACTAGGACGTATTCAAAAGACTGCACGATGGTATAGCCTTCCTTGACCAGAAGGCTTGGTAACCAGGTAAAAATACCATAGTAGGAGAAAACGATCCCAAACCAGATTAGCCACAGCATCAAGGTGCGGCGGGCAAAAATACCACTCCAGAGCTGGGTAAACGAGATATTCTGCTTGGCAGCCACAGGTTTAACTTCAAAGATTTCCATAACTTCGACGCCGCATTTGCGCTCAATCTTTTTAACCAGAGCTTGCGCTTCATCTACCCGGCCACGATTGATCAGATACGGCACCGACTCAGGCACCAGTTTCCAGATTACGATGGCATACAGTGCCGGTATCCCGCCAATCATGAATGCAGCTTGCCAGCCAAAATCAGGAATCACAAAACGTGACACCAGTGCTGCCACCAGCCAGCCCAAGCCCCAGAAACTTTCCAGCAGCACAATGAAACGACCACGTACCCGTGCCGGGATATATTCACTGACCAGCGTCACCGCAACCGGCAACTGCCCCCCTAATCCCAGACCGACAATAAAACGGAATACCAGTAACCAGGTCAGATTAGGCGCAAAGGCACAGGCAGCAGTCGCCAGACTATACACCACCAGCGTACTGGCAAATACCGTTTTACGTCCCCAGCGATCCGCCAGTCCACCTGAGAAAATCGCCCCAATGGCCATACCGATAAAACCAATCGAGACCACCCAGCTTTTCTGGTCAGCGGTCATCTGCCAGTCTTCAGCCATTTTCGCCAGAATAAAGGAAATCAATCCCGTATCCATGGCATCAAACATCCAGCCAAGACCAATCACCCATAAAAGAGTGTAGTGGAACTTACCGATCGGCAAGCGCTGTATCCGAGAAACTAAATCCATAACAAAAATCTCTGATCAGGTGAAACGGGAGATGCTGCTGTCCCAACAGGAGGTTTGATTTTTTATTTTTTTATACTACGAATGCGTACACCTGCGGGAAGTTTTCCCTCCCACAGTTACCATAATTCATATCAAGATTCGTCTTTGGATGAAGCAGACTGTTCGTCATCATCCTTATAGATAAACTTCGGCATTTCCAGACCGAAATAGATTGCAATCAAACGCAAACTAAAGCCAAAAATCAGGGTGGAAATAATGGTCAATTCGAGTGACAGACCGAAATTGCTGCAGAGCCAATAGAAAATGACTGCAACAAAGGAAATACTGGCATACAGTTCACGACGGAAGACCAAGGGCACATCATTACATAAAATGTCACGTAAAATACCGCCCGACACTCCGGTCAGAACCCCAGCGACCGCACTGACTACAAAGCCATGCCCCATTTCCAGTGCAATCTGACAGCCAATGATGGTAAAGCCGATGAGGCCTAAAGCATCCAGTACCAGGAAGATATTGCGTAAATGACGCATCCATTTGGCAATCAGGATGGTGATAAAGGCGGCACAACAGGTCAGCACCAGATATTCCGGGTGTTTGACCCAGGTCAAGGGATAATGGCCAAGCAGTACATCACGTACCGATCCACCACCGAGCGCCGTGACACAGGCAATAATCGTGACCCCGAACCAGTCCATACTACGCCGACCGGCAGACAAGGCTCCGGTCATGGCTTCAGCGGTAATTGCAATAATATAGATGACGGTCAGTAACATCGCCCTGCTTCCACCTGAGGCTTTGAGATGGCGGCTATTCTAAGCTAAATCTATGTGAAAATTATAAAAAATGCGCACAACATTGCTTAAATTTTTTCCCGGAGCCACAGATGCACGGCTGTTTCATTGTAAGCTGTTGATCTGTCGTCGGATCCAGAAAGTACCAGCGATTTTCGAACTTCACAAAATGTGAAATTTCATGATGAATCTGAGCCTGCTTGCCATCGTGATAATGTGCTTTGAACTCGACCAGCGCATGAGTCTTGTCCAGTTTTTCATTGGCCTGCACGATTTCCAGCTTTAGCCATCGATTACTACGGCTCCATTCAGCAATGGCTGGCATGTCCAAAGCCTGCTGCTGTCTGCGGGCGGTAGTCTGCTGGATATAATCAATTTCATGCTTGGCAAAGGCACTATACCGCGAGCGCATTAATTGCTCGGCGCTTTGAGCCAATTGCTGGCCCTGATGTAGTGGCTGGCAACAGCTTGCATATTCACCTCGTCCACATGGACATGCTTCTGACATATTGATTCCATAAAAATAGCCCGACAATGCAGGCTATTTTAGCAAAATTTTAGCTTCGCCCTTCGGGCGTTGAACTAATCTTTCCGGTTCGCTGGGGCAATAATATGCACCTTATCAATCTTGTGGCCGTCCATAGTAACCACCTCAAAGATATAATCATCTGCTTCGAGCTTTTCGCCATTTTCCGGCAAGCGTCCCAGATGGAACAGGATATAACCCGACAAAGTTGAATATTCTTCCGTTTCATTGACCAGATCACGATCCAGAAGCAGTGACACATGGCGAATATCGGTTGAACCATCCAGAATCAGGCTGCCATCTTCTAGGCTCTCTACGGCTGCTTCTAGCTGATCTTCATCCGGGAATTCACCGGCAATCGCTTCCAGTACATCAATCGGTGTCGCTACACCTTCGATCGAACCATATTCATTCAACACCAGCGCCATTTGTAGCGGTGCCTGACGTAGCTGATCCATCACCATCAAGACCTGAGCATTTTCATGCACAATCACTGGTTCACGCAGATGTTTTTCGAAGTCTAAAATGCCTGTTTCGATGTATTCGTTCAGAACTTTATGGGTCAGCACGACTCCAGCAATATTGTCCAGTTCGCCACGCGCCACAATCAGGCGTGAATGGCTCATATGCAATAACTGCTCTTTGATACTGGCATGATCATCTTCCAGATCAATCCATTCCAATTCAGGACGTGGTGTCATCACCGACTTCACTGGACGTTCTGACAAGCCAAGTACGCCCTGCACCATAACGCTATGGTAGACCCCACTTTCATCATCATCAAAGACTTCATCAGCAAAGGCACGAGTCGCCAGTACATCTTCCGGTTCAGAAGAATCATTGTCCTGAGCCGGTTTCCCGCCCAGCATACGCATTACGGCAGACGCAGTACGGTAACGCATATCAGTAGTGGTCACCATTTTTTCCTGATTACGTTTCATGGTCTGGTTAATGAACTCGACAATTACCGAGAAACCAATCGCGGCATATAGATAGCCTTTTGGAATATGGAAACCGAAGCCTTCAACCACCAGCGAGAAACCAATCATCATCAGGAAGCCCAGACAGAGAATCACTACTGTCGGGTGCTTGTTGACGAAATCCATCAGCGCTTTAGAGGCCCACAACATGATACCGACTGCGATAATCACCGCGATCATCATCACAGACAGGTCTTTAACCATGCCAACTGCAGTAATCACGCTGTCGAGCGAGAACACAGCGTCCAGTACCACGATCTGCACAATCACCATCCAGAACACCGCCTGAACCGGATTTTCTTCCTTGGTTACAGGTTTGGCTTCCAGACGCTCATGCAGCTCCATGGTGCCCTTAAACAGCAGGAACACACCACCGAATAATAAAATCAGGTCGCGTCCTGAAAATGGATGCTCAAAGATATGGAATAGCGGTTCGGTAAGCGTTACGACCCAGGCAATCGATGCCAGTAACACCAGTCGCATTAACAGGGCTAAGCCCAGACCGGTAATACGCGCCGCATTACGCTGTTCGGGTGGAAGTTTTTCAGCCAGAATTGCAATAAAGACCAGGTTATCGATCCCGAGTACAATTTCAAGAACAATCAGTGTGAGTAAGCCAATCCAGGCAGAGGGATCTGACATCCATTCAAAAATCATCGCATCTGCTCCTCTAACCGAGGAGAAAGGCAAGTATTTGCATGATGAGATACAGGTTGATACCCGACTTGAATTAAAGACTTGATAATGTGACGTTTTATTAAATTAAAGCGCCAACTTCGACTACCCATATGAGTTCTATTGTAGTAAGACAGACTTTCAGTATATCAAGAACACCATGAAATTCACCTGTTTTCATCCGGGATTATGGATGAATTTGAATGAAAGATTTTGTCCTAAAATGAGGTCAGCTCATGGAATTGTCATATTTGTTAACTAAGTTATAGTAAGTAGATAAAAAAATGATAAGGTGAAAAAAATAAATGCAAAGTGTAATGAAAATGACCGATTATTTTAATGATAACTCCCCAAAAACAACACGCCCGCTAGTGGCTTTATATTGTGGCTCTCGTGCCGGCAACAAACCGATTTATCTGGAAAAAGCGATTCAACTTTCTCAAGGTCTGGCCGAACATGGTTTTGGTCTGGTTTATGGCGGCGCCAGTATTGGCCTGATGGGTCAGGTAGCAGACACCATGATTCAGCATGGTGGTGAAGCGGTAGGCGTGATTCCAGAATTTATGCTGGATTATGAGATTGCTCATCCTCAACTCACAGAACTGCATATCGTCACCAGCATGCATCAGCGTAAAGCCATGATGGCAGACCGGGCCTGTGCCTTTGTCGCCTTGCCGGGTGGTTTGGGCACTTTTGAAGAAATTCTGGAAATTGCGACCTGGGGTCAGCTAAATCAGCATCAAAAACCGATGATGCTGTATAACGTCAATGGTTTTTATAATCCACTGATTACCCAGCTTGATCTTGCCGTGCAGGAAGGATTCTTGCCGCCCCAGCATCGGGCTAAACTGATTGTCTGTGAGCATGCAGATCAGATTTATACCACCTTGCTGAATCTGGATGCTCCGCAACGTTTTGTGGTTTAATTTTTTTCATCTGCTTTAGATACCAATGATTTAAAGCCATGAAAAAAGCGAGCTTGATGCTCGCTTTTTTCATTTATACATGCAAAGACATTAACCTGAAATCGTGTGATAGAACCAAGGCAAAGTCGTCGCCAGAAACACACTAATGGCTAGGCCAAACATCAGTTTCATCGCGTCTTTGCTGACATTACGTGAAGTACGGTGCTTGTTGACTTCAGTCACCAGCATTGAAATGGCAAATTCACGACCAGCCAATAACCCCAAGAATACCCAAGTGGTACTCATCGGGATGTTACTCCACTCTTTGAACACCAGCAGAATCAGCGCATAAATGAAGTCGATAATCGTAGCAGAACGGACATCGGTCACTCCGGTCTTGGTATCGACAATATTCTGGATAGCTCCACCACGCTGGTAAAGAATCATGCCTAGCAGGATGACAAATACAGAAATGGCAAAGATCAGGAACTCAAACGGCACCTGACGCGGCACATAAACAAAGATATTGGCCAAATCCTGGATCAGCCACTGGCTCCACAGAAATGCCGTAGATAACCATTGCAAGGCCATCCACATCGGAGAATGTTGCTGATCGCGGGTTTCACTAAAATAGACCGCGAGTTTTTTCATGACCAGACGATAGATAATAATCGCCACAAAGAAAGCGACGGCGTAACCCATCATTGACTTGGTCAGCATGGAACCCAGACTGCTCGGAGAGAAGATAGTGAGCACCAAGAAAGTAGTACTCACCGGAATACCATATTTGGTCAAAATGATCAGTAAAAGAGGCGGTACTACATATAGCCAGGTGACCCCATCTTCAGGGAAAGGAATGGTTTCCAGACGTCCATAAGAAGCATCCCCTACTCCAGAGGCAAACCAGCCATAAATTAACACCACAACCAGAATAGTACTGATGTAAATCCAGAGTACCCACCATGGGCGATGTGAGTTCGATGAAATAAATGTTCCTAATGTTTGCGGAACATCATTCCCCACGATGGAATAGGCGGCCAAACAGAAGCCAACTACCATCAGAATCTCGATGGTCATAAGTACAAAACCTTTTACTAGACAGTTCCCAGTACAGCAGCTCTGGAAGTTTGCCCCAGATTATGACGGTTTTATTTCATTTTCATGACATTTCTGTCATATTTTTTGTAGCCTGCTCCTTACAAAGAAGCTTGAAGTTTTCCAAAAATGACCTATTTATGAATCCGTATAAGTTTGAGATGTTCGCAGTATAGAAATATATCTTTTACCCTTTCTCTTCAATAACTGAAATCAGGCTGTGAATTCATTAGCATTTTGTCTACACGACTCCTATTCACAATCGTTTTTATTTCAGTCACACTGCTGCATAGATTTCTTTAAACTATTAAAAATAGATGATTTTTTAAATCCATGAATGTCACGCCTACGCATCAATCCCTACAACCTGAATTCAGACTGCTGGTCTTGCTGGTGTCGATTGGCTTTTTCATGCAGGGCCTCGATACCACGATTATCAATACGGCCTTACCTGCGATTGCCAGTAATCTGCAAGAAGATCCGTTACGGATGCATAGTGTGGTGGTGGCCTATGTGCTTTCTGTGGCAGCCTGCATTCCCTTGAGTGGCTGGCTGGCAGATCGCTTTGGGGTTCGAAATATCTATTTTGCAGCAATCATTATTTTTGCTCTGGCCTCACTGGGCTGTGCCTGGTCTGGGAATCTGAATGAACTGCTGGTTTATCGGGTATTTCAAGGTATTGGTGGTGCTTTGCTGCTTCCAGTCGGACGACTGGCCATGCTGAAAATCATTCCTCGTACCCAGTTTTTGTCCGCCATGAGCCTGATGAGTCTGGCTGGATTGATGGGTCCTCTGATCGGTCCGACCTTAGGTGGCTGGATGGTGGAGTATCTATCCTGGCACTGGATTTTCCTGATCAATCTGCCAATTGGTCTGCTGGGTGCATTGATTACCTTTAAAGCTATGCCGAATATCACTGAACCGACGGTACAACGTTTTGATTTTGGCGGTTTTATTCTGCTGGTCATCGCGATGATTGGTTTGTGTCTGGGAATTGAAAACTTTGCCAATCCACAATATCCCCTCTGGTGGAGCTTAAGTCTGGTCGGAAGTGGTCTGATTGCCTCACTCATCTATGCCTATCATTCGCATACTCATCTAAATGCACTTTTTCGCAGTAAATTATTTAAAAATAAGATTTATTCGATTGGCATTCTAGGTAATTTCTTTGCCCGGCTCGGCGGTAACTCGATTCCGTTTTTATTGCCTTTAATGTTGCAGGTCGCTTTTGGTTTTGAACCTTTTATTACCGGTTTACTGATGATTCCAACCGTACTCGGTTCTTTAGCATCTAAACCGATTATCCGCAAAATCATTCAGCGTTTTGGTTATCGCAGAGTCTTATTGATCAATACCTTGCTGGTCGGTCTGTGTATCGCCAGTTTTGCCTTGACTACGGCGGAGACTCCAATCTGGTTACGTGCGATGCATTTCTTTGTGTTCGGGATTCTGAATTCGCTGCAATTTGTCTCAATGAATACGCTGACTTTAAAAGATTTAAGCCAGCAGGATGCCAGCAGCGGCAACAGTTTCCTGTCGATGATCATGATGCTGTCGATGAGTATCGGGGTGGCACTGGCAGGTACGCTAGTCAATATGTTTAGTGCCTACTTCGGCCCTGAGCAGCTGGATAATGCCTTCCACGTTTCGCTGCTCTGTCTGGGCTGTATTAACATTATTGCTGCCTATATTTTCTGGCATATCCCCAAAAACACGCCAGTCTAGGGCAGAATATATACTCGATATGAATATCCGTAAATCAGGCCACCACTCACAATGAAAGCAGCTCCCACCTCTAGCAACTGGAAAAAATACTCAGTGATTGCAGTCGGGCTGCTGATTACGCTTGTGGTGACGACTGTACTTTATCTACTGGTTTTCAAACAGCCATCAGCGCATGCAGCAGATTATCCGATTCATGGTTTCGATGTTTCTCATCATCAGAAAGAGATAGACTGGAAGAAAATCCCGAAACAGAAATATAAATTTGTCTATTTAAAATCTACAGAAGGCGGTGATTTTAAAGATACCAAGTTTCAGGAATACTGGCTGCAGGCCCGCGAACAGGGCTTTCTGGTCGGTGCTTATCATTTTTATCGGCTTTGCCGCGATGGCAGTATTCAGGCTCAGAATTTTATAGAGTCTGTCCCGCGTAAAACGGATGCCCTGCCTCCTGTCATGGATCTGGAATATGACAGCAAATGCATCAATCACTATTCCAAAGAGCAGCTGCTCAAGGAAATTCGGGTCATGCATGATGCCTTAAAACACCATTATGGCAAGCAGCCGATTTTCTATGTGTCGAAATCTTTTTATAACATTGTGCTGGCGGGAGAGTTTGCTGACGTACCGCTCTGGGTACGTGAGTACCAGGGTTTGCCAGATTTAAAGGGCCAGCCTAAATGGACCTTCTGGCAGCATAGTAGTCAGGGTGAAATTCCCGGCATTGCCCGTACTGTGGATCTGAATGTGTTTTATGGCTCGGAGCAGGACTGGAACAAATTTTTACAGCAGAACAGTATTCCCACCCAAGATCAGTCCAAGCCTCCGGCCAAGAAATAAACCCTATTTCTCCCTGATTCAACCATGAAATGGATATTGAATCCTTTAGGCAGGATATGCTTCATATTGAATAATGCTTTAGCTTGTTTACTTATCAATCTGGTCTCTTCCCAATCCAACTAAAGCCACTTAAGATACTGGATATGCGCAAAATTATTCATATCGATATGGATGCTTTCTACGCCTCAGTCGAGCTGCGTGAACGTCCGGAGCTGAACGCTCTGCCTGTGGTGATTGCCTCACATCATCCCCGGGCAGTAGTGGCGGCTGCCTCCTATCCGGCCCGCGAGTTCGGACTGCGTTCTGCCATGCCGATGACTCAAGCACGTAAGCTCTGTCCTCAGGTCATCGTGATTGAACCGGATTTTGCCAAATACCGTCAGGTCTCTGCGCAGATTCACCAAATTTTTCAAATTTATACTAAGGTCATCGAACCGTTGTCTCTGGATGAAGCTTATCTGGATGTCACCGAAAATTTACAGCTGATTCCAAGTGCCACTGAAGTGGCAATGCGCATTCGTGAAGATATTTTTCAAGTTACCGGACTAACCGCTTCTGCCGGCGTGGCGCCGAATAAATTTCTCGCAAAGATTGCCTCCGACTGGCATAAGCCGAATGGAATCTGTGTTATCAAACCTTCACAAGTACAGAGTTTTATTCAAGATCTTCCACTCAAGAAAATTCCCGGTGTAGGCAAAGTCACTCAAGAAAAACTAAAAAGTTTGAATCTGGAAACCTTGGGAGATTTACAGCAGATTGAAGAAGCAATCCTGATTCAACATTTTGGCAAATATGGACGGCGTCTTTTTCTTTATGCTCAAGGTATTGATGATCGGCCAGTTGAAGCTGAACGGGAACGCCAGCAGATTTCCAAGGAAACGACTTTCGATGATAATTTATATTTACCGCAATGCCAACCTTACTGGCAGCCATTAATTGCCCAGCTCTGGCAGAGTCTGGAAAAAAAGCAGCTCTCTGCCCGCGGGGTTACTGTGAAACTGAGAATGAAAAATTTTCAGACCATGCAGCATAGTAAAAGCTTCAGCCAGTTGCTGCGTAGCCCGCAAGAACTGGAGCAGGCTTTACACTTACTGCTTCAAGAGATGCATATTACTCCTCAACTGCAATTTCGGCTGATTGGGCTTGGCGTTTATCAGCTCGCTGCACGTGAAACAGAAACACAATTGCTGCTGCTTTAGGCCTATTTTGTACAAGTATTAGACGTTAGTTTAAAAATACGGCAACTTTGTTTTTACATTTTGAATTTTTGGAGTACTCTATCTGCGCAATGCATTATCCATGTATGTGCTGAGATGCTGGAAATCACCTTTACTTTCAGCATACTGTCCTGTGATTGGCGTGACGATCAAATCCGAATATTACAGGGCAACTCTGATGTATCTCATGGAATCCCTCCCTGCATGTCCTCTGTAAATTCTTCTGTTATTCAAGAACGGCGCGCGCGTAAAGCGGCGTTATCCAGTTTTGTTGGTGCCGTTGTCGACTGGTATGATTTTCTCCTTTACGGCATTGTTGCGGCCTTAATTTTTAAAGACCAGTTTTTCCCCAGCATTGGTGCCAATATGGGCACCTTAGCGGCGCTAGCGACCTTTGGTGTTGGCTTTCTGTTTCGCCCTCTAGGTGGTGTGGTATTTGGTCATTTCGGCGACAAGCTCGGCCGCAAGAAAATGCTGGTTCTGACTGTGGTCCTGATGGGGATTTCCACCGTCGGGATTGGTTTTTTACCTAATTTCGAAGCTATTGGCTGGTGGGCACCGGTTTTACTGGTGACACTGCGTGCCATTCAAGGCTTTGCAGTCGGCGGTGAATGGGGTGGTGCTGCCCTGATGGCGGTGGAAAATGCCCCTAAAGGGAAAAAAGCCTTTTATAGCAGTGGCGTTCAGGTCGGCTATGGCGTAGGTCTGGTACTGGCAACGGGCGCAGTATCCCTTATTATTGCTACACTGGGTGAAGAGGCTTTTGCTGAATGGGCTTGGCGGATTCCATTTATTGCCAGTATCGTACTGATCGGAATTGCGATGTGGATTCGCCGTGATCAGGATGAATCCCAAGAATTCGTAGAGAAAGTGATTAAGGCAGATCATCATCCAGAAAAACTGCCGATTTTGCAGGCCATCAGCAAACATCCGAAAGCCTTTTTCTATATTATTGCCTTACGTTTGACCGAACTGCTGACCATGTATCTGGTCACCAACTTTGCCCTGAACTATTCCACCAACAACCTGGGCATGGACAAACAGTTCTTCCTGAATATCACCCTGATGGTTGGTGCGATTAGCTGTTTCAGTATTCCTTTCTTTGCTTGGCTATCCGATAAAATTCAGCATAAAACTATGTGTGTCTGGGGTGGCTTGATCGGTGCAGTGTCTGCTTTCCCTTTCTTTATGGCACTGGATGCACAAAATACCTGGATGATTATTGTCGGTGCCATTCTACTGGCCAATGTTGCACATGACATGGTGGTCAGCGTGCATCAACCGATTTTTACCTCGCTATTTGGTACAGAATATCGCTATAGCGGTGCCGGAGTCGGTTATCAGGTTGCCAGTATTATTGGTGGTGGTTTTACTCCGATGATTGCAGCCTCCTTAGTGATTTGGGGTGATGGTTCATGGCATTATGTAGCTATCTATCTTGCGATAGGCTGCCTATTGACTGCATTAGTCGCAGCCTTGATGCCAAAAACCAAGGATTAAGCTGATGTCTGTTCAACGTTTGCATGTTTCACAACGCTTTTCTGAGATCGCCATTGCCGGCAATCTGGTTCATCTTGCCGGCCAGCTGGCGACAGATCTGGATCTGGATATCAAAGGTCAAACCCAGCAGACACTGGATATTATCGATCAGTTCCTGGCGGATGCCGGTACCGATAAAAGCCAGATCATGTCTGTGACGATTTATCTCAAAGATATTGAAAAAGATTATGCAGCGTTTAATGAAGTCTGGGATGCCTGGGTATCGGATATTCAAGCCCTGCCCCGCACCTGTGTCGAAGCTAAACTGTATGATCCACGCGTGTTAGTGGAACTGACTGTCGTAGCCGTCAAACCTGAATAGACTTCTATTCAGGCCTAATTGCTACTCATCTAAAATAGAAAAAAGTATGCACTTGGCATACTTTTTTCATTTAGGTTCTATCAGCTTAATGCTTTGACTTTACGTCGTTCCAGATCTGAATAGAGATGATATTTTTTGAGATCATTCACAGCAGTAAATTTCTGGTCTTTACTGGAATGCTCCTGCTCACGCAGGAAATCTCCTCGTAACTGATAATATTCCGGTACATCTTCATAGCGAATGACCCGATAACCGGCCATAGTCAACAAGGCATCCTGAAATTGTGCCTGCTGTGGACGTTTTAAAATCACCGGATCATCGACAGCTACAATGGCAACAATCTGGTATTGCTGATCCAGAATCACAAAATCTGCAATCAGATCACGATACTTGTGCCGGGTACGACCAAATTTGGTGGTAAGTAGTGCATCATAAGAAACATGTGCCAGTACAATGTAATCTGGCAACACTTCTTTAAGGCGTGTAAACGTCAGTTGTTCATTTGGATTAAAAATAGCGCGCTGTTTTAAGGCACTGTCTTGTGGTTTTGGGCTATTCCTTAGCTGCTTCCATGCCATGAGCACGACACAGAACACCAAGAAACTCCCTATAATCATATAGGTGGTCATGACTCAATCCTTGCATTCTTATAATCATTCTTGTTTTATTGTTATCCAGTATAAACCCATACTATTTTTAAAATTGCCCTGCTACCATTCTGTGTAGAGACCAATACAATTCGTAGCAAAACTTGATTGCCGGTTACTTAAAAACCGCTTTTTGCTATTTCAATAGAAATTAGGGTTAAATCCTTATACGCGACTGTAAAATAGTCTCCTGATAGATCGCAATATAAATCGGTTGAACTGTAAGACAATTCCGACAAAGTGTTATTTTTATATCATTTTTCAAAAATTTAAATCGACTAAAAATAAAATATTTTACATTTTAATTGAGAACCCGAAAGCTGCATCAATAAAGTCTGAACATAAAAAAGACACCGAAGTGTCTTTTTTATCAGCTTAATCAAGCACGTGATTTTGGCTTTGATTTTCCTTTCGGTTTAGGGCCGCCGAATGGTTTTTTCGCATCACCGGTTTCACGCGGTGGCAGACCGGTATGCTGGGTCAGAATCTGGCCTTTTTTCGGGCGATTATTCTGAGTTTGTCCTCCATTGCCTGGGTTGCCGGTACGTTTCTGTGAATCGCCTGCAACCGTCGAGTTCTTCTTACGTGCAGACTGGTATTGCCCATCTGTACCTGCAGGTTGATAGGTTGGAATCAGATGCTGCTTCGAGTTACCAATCAAGTCCTGACGCCCCATTTCCTTCAAGGCTTCACGCAATAAAGGCCAGTTGTTTGGATCATGGTAACGCAAGAAAGCTTTATGCAGGCGACGACGCTTTTCACCTTTCACGATGTCCACATCTTCAGTATAACGCGCGACTTTCGCCAGCGGGTTTTTACCGGTGTAGTACATGGTGGTTGCAGTCGCCATCGGTGACGGATAGAAGGTTTGTACCTGATCGGCACGGAAACCATTCTTTTTCAACCAGATTGCCAGATTCATCATGTCGTAATCAGTGGTACCCGGATGCGCCGCGATGAAGTAAGGAATCAGATACTGTTCCTTGCCCGCTTCTTTACTGAAACGGTCAAACATCTGCTTGAAGCGGTCATACGTTCCGATCCCCGGTTTCATCATCTTCGATAATGGACCTTTCTCTGTATGCTCTGGCGCAATCTTCAGATAACCGCCGACGTGATGGGTGACCAGCTCTCTAACATATTCCGGGTTCAGTACAGCTAGGTCATAACGCAGACCTGAGCCGATCAGAATCTTTTTAATACCCGGTAAAGCACGTGCTTTACGATACAACTGAGTTAATGGTGCATGGTCAGTATGCAGGTTTTGACACACGCCCGGGAATACACAAGACGGCTTACGACAGTTCTTCTCAATCTCAGGATCTTTACAGGCTAAACGGTACATGTTGGCTGTTGGGCCACCCAAATCTGAAATAATGCCGGTGAAACCTGGAGCCGTATCACGAATTTTTTCAACTTCACGCAGGATTGATTCTTCAGAACGGTTCTGAATGATACGGCCTTCATGCTCGGTGATCGAACAGAAAGTACAACCACCAAAACAGCCACGCATGATGTTCACCGAGAACTTGATCATGTCAAAGGCCGGGAAACGTGCATTACCATAAGATGGATGTGGCAGACGTGCATAAGGCAGGTCAAACACATAGTCCATCTCTTCAGTTGTCAGTGGAATCGGTGGCGGGTTGATCCAGACATCACGTTCACCATGTTTTTGTACCAAAGCACGCGCGTTCCCTGGGTTAGTTTCCAGATGCAGAATACGGTTGGCATGCGCATACAGCACAGGATCATTTGCCACTTCTTCAAAAGAAGGCAAACGAATCACTGCTAATTCACGTGGTGGTAATTTATGTTTAATCGCTTTAGATGCCGGTTGTAGCTGCACGATTTGCGTATCTGGGTCCAGGTTATCCCCTTCACGCACGATTGGATTCGCTACGATTTCTTTCTGGAAATTCTGGTATTGGCTTAAGCTATTGCCTTTATCTTTTTCGATTTCACAGCCGTCAATATCTTCGCTCATCACATATGGATTGATGATCGGATCAACACGGCCAATAGTATCGACATCATTGGATGCAATTTCGACAAACTGGGCTTTCGCAGCTCGGTTATGTTTATTAATAATGAATGCAGTACCACGGACATCGGTAATCTGATGAATCTTTTCACCTTTAGCCAGGCGATGCATGATTTCAATGATCGAGCGTTCGCCATTACCGTACATCAACAGATCTGCTTTAGAATCCATCAGAATCGAACGACGAACTTTATCTGACCAATAGTCATAATGCGCGATACGACGCAATGAACCTTCAATCCCACCAAGCAATACCGGCACATCCGGGAAAGCTTCACGACAACGTTGGCAATAGACGGTTGCGGCACGGTCTGGACGTTTATTCGGCTGGTTATCTGGTGAGTAAGCATCATCTGAACGAATCTTACGATCTGCCGTATAACGGTTAATCATCGAGTCCATATTACCGGCAGAAACACCCCAGGAAATATTCGGCTTACCGAGTACACGGAAGGCTTCTACATTGGTCCAGTCTGGCTGGGCAATAATCCCGACGCGGAAACCTTGTGCTTCGAGCACACGTCCAATGATCCCGGTCACAAATGACGGATGGTCAATATAGGCATCACCGCAGACAAAAATAAAGTCACAGCTGTCCCAACCGAGTTGGTCCATTTCCTCGCGTGACATCGGCAAAAAAGGCGCGGGTTCAAAACATGACGCCCAATATTTGTCGTAATCAAACAACGCTTTAGGCGCAGTCTGAGCGGTATAAGCAGTAGACATGGCTAGCAATTCTCGGCTGGCAGATGGAAGATCAGAAAATAGATCAAAGATGAAAGCCGAGTATTTTAGCATGAATTCAGCTTAGGTTGCTTGATTATAATTTATACGAAAACAGCTTTAAGACCTTTATTAGGAATATATACTTATCCTGATTTTGAAGAATCATTTATAGGTTTTAAACGCTGTGCCATCAGCAAGCCTAATCCTAAAATAATAGCGATAAATACACTTAGTCCTAACCATCCGGCATTTTCCCAGACTAGTCCACTTGAACTTCCAAGTAAGCTTGAACCGAGGTAGTAACAGAACAAATAAAGGGACGAACCTACCGCACGATACTGTAAGGATTGCACCGATACCCAGCTACTGGCAGTTGAATGAGCCGCAAAAAAAGAAAAGGTAAAAATCAGCAAACCAATAAAAACCAAAGCCAAGTTATCAATCAACATTAAGGCTAAGCCGAACAGCATGGTACAAAGCATGGCGGCAAGCACCTTATAACGTCCAAACTTTCTGCTCCAAGCTGCGGCTCGTGGAGAGCTATAAATTCCGGCCAGATAAGTAATCGAAATCAACCCTATCCAGACATGAGACAGTTCAAATGGCACTTGAATCAAACGATAACTCAGATAGTTAAATACCGAGACAAAGCCCCCCATCAAGATAAAGCCCTGTAGAAACAGAATTCTTAATTTGGGATCACTCAGATTCTGCTGAAATGCTCTGATAAAACGGCTGAATTGTATTGGATAAGCTTTGAAATGTCTGGACTTCGGTAGTAGAAAGTAGAAAGTTGCCGCGATACATAGATTCAGCAATCCAATAATCAAAGTCGCGGATTGCCAGGAAATAAAATCCACCAATGTTCCAGCAATCAACCGACCACTCATACCACCAATCGCAGTCCCGGAAATATACAGTCCCATGGCAAAGCCCACATCCTGCTCCGCCACTTCCTCTCCGATATAGGTCATTGCCACTGCCGCTACGCCACTGACTGTGAGACCTATTAGCACTCGTGTTGCCAGAAATATCGACCAGATCGGCAGTAAAGCACTGAGTAACAGTAAGACTGAAACAGAGAATAAAGACCAAACCATAATTGGTTTACGGCCAAAACGGTCTGAAATAAGTCCTGTAAAAATCAGGCCAATAGCTAAGGCAATGGTAGAGAAGGAAAGTGGAAAACTACTTTGTGTTGGAGAGATATGAAAATAATCCGCCAGAATCGGCATCATGGGCTGGACACAATACAGCGATGAGAAAATCGCAAAACCCGCCAGAAATAAGGAGAATAAAATAGCTTTAAAAGCAGATGAACCATATTCGATATGGCTTGAAGATGAATTTGAGGACATAT
>NZ_DJBE01000070.1:28271-28448 GCF_002429925.1 Acinetobacter sp. UBA5984 | reverse complement strand
TGATAGAACCTGGTTTAGCAAGTACTTGACCACGTTGTACGTCTTCACGTTTAGTACCACGAAGCAAGATACCACAGTTCTCACCAGCACGGCCTTCGTCAAGAAGTTTACGGAACATTTCAACGCCAGTTACAGTAGTCTTAACTGTGTCTTTGATACCCACGATTTCAACTTCTT
>NZ_DJBE01000070.1:0-27993 GCF_002429925.1 Acinetobacter sp. UBA5984 | reverse complement strand
TAACGTGTGGCTTATTACGTTCAAACTTAGCCTTAGCCATGTTAATCTTCCTCGTTTACGTCGAACACAATTCTGAGTAAAACCCAGCTCCGACATATCGTTTAAAAAAAACCAAACACCAAATACTTGAAAAGCAGACTAAATAGCCTGCTTTTGAAATATTTTTGCAACCACGTTGCCAAACTGTAATCTGGAGCTCTTATCGAGATTTGAACTCGAGACCTCTCCCTTACCAAGGGAGTGCTCTACCACTGAGCTATAAGAGCAAATATTAGTACTTCAAACAATGGAGCGGGAGACGAGGATCGAACTCGCGACATGCAGCTTGGAAGGCTGCCGCTCTACCAACTGAGCTACTCCCGCACGATGTTGGTACTTACCACTTTGAAGTCTTAAAATTGGTGGTGAGGGAAGGATTCGAACCTTCGAAACTTTCGTAGCGGAGTTACAGTCCGCCCCCTTTGACCGCTCGGGAACCTCACCATTTTTTACACTTACATCAGTGTCGTTCTTTACTTCGCATTCCAAACTCTCTAAGATGGTGCCGGCACACGGATTCGAACTGTGGACCTACTGATTACAAGTCAGTTGCTCTACCAACTGAGCTATGCCGGCGTTTCCTAGTGTTTCGTACGTTTCGTATCGGAACGGTGTGCAGTTTAGCAAAACTTAGAATCCGTGCAAGTGTTTTTTTCAAAAAAAACGCCAAAAACTCACAAAATCAATCCGTTTGATGATAATTCAACCGCTTTGATCACTGCGCGAGCTTTTATTTGGGTTTCATTCCATTCTGACTCAGGATTTGAGTCCGCAACCAGCCCTGCTCCCGCCTGAACATAGACCTTATTTTCACGAATCACGCAGGTACGAATGGCAATCGACATATCCATTTCACCATGCCAGCCTAAATAACCGACAGCGCCGCCAAAAATTCCGCGTTTTACTGGCTCAACTTCGTCAATAATTTCCATGGCACGAATTTTTGGCGCACCAGAAAGTGTTCCCGCAGGGAAAGTTGCCTTAAAAACATCCAGTGCATCGACATCATCACGTACTTCACCTTGTACATTCGACACAATGTGCATCACATGCGAGTAACGTTCGATCACCATTTGATCAGTGACTTGTACTTTACCGATTTTGGATACACGACCGACATCATTTCGGCCCAAGTCAATCAGCATTAAGTGCTCGGCAATTTCTTTTTCATCAGACAGCAAATCTTTTTCCAGTGCCAGATCTTCTTCTTTGGTCTTGCCACGTGGACGCGTACCCGCCAGTGGACGAACAGTCGCAATGCCATTTTCCAGACGAGAAAGAATTTCAGGCGAAGAACCCACAATATGGAACGGCGTATTGTTTTCTAGGGTCTGCCCTTGTACCAGGAACAAATAAGGCGATGGATTAAGGTGACGTAATGCGCGATAGACCTGTAAAGGCTCACCATCGAAATCAGAAACCATACGATGACCTGGCACGACCTGCATCACATCTCCGGCACGAATGTACTCTTTTACCTTTTCAATGGAGGCAATAAAGTTGTCATGTCCAGTTAAAGACTCAAAATGCGGTGCTGTATGTTTTTCTGCTTTCAGGCTTACCGGTGTGGCCAGAATATTTTCCAGCTCATCCAGCTGCTGCTGTGCTTTGTCATAAGCTGCCGGATCCGTTGCATCGGCATGTACAATCAGGAACAGAGTATCTTTCAGGTTATCAAATACGATGACGGTTTTGGACAGCATCATCCAGATATCTGGCAAGCCTACAGGATCGGCTTCAGGCACATTTTTTAGCTTAGGTTCGATATAACGTACTGAGTCATAACCAAAATAACCGACAAGACCACCGGTGAAGCTTGGCAGACTTGGCAGCTCTGCCTGGGTTGGCACCTTAAACTGCTTCTGGAAATCACGAATATATTGGAAAGGATCGCTGCAATGCTGCTTTTCAATCGAGCCATCTGGATGCTGAACTGTGAGTTCACCTGCATTGCAGGAAAACACAGTAGATTCACCCAAACCGATAATTGAATAGCGCGCCCAGTTCTCTCCCCCTTCCACAGATTCGAACAGATAAGCCTGTTGGTGTTGTTTCAGACGGGCAAAGATAGATAAAGGAGTATCTGTATCGGCTAGACGCTGACGGTATACAGGAATCAGGTTGTAGCCTTGAGATGCAAGTTGCTGGAATTGAGCTGACGTTGTCATTCGGTTTTTCTCTTTAAATTGGAGTTACTCAGTATGAAAATGGAATTGGACTGAGCGACGCCATCGAAAAACCTTACAACTATTCATCTTATTTCCTTCGTACCTTATTTAAGCAAGCAACTCACGTAGATCATCGACAATTTCTTGAGGATCACAGTCTGCTATATTTTCACCATGATTATAGCCATAGCTGACTACAATACAATCTATACCCGCACGGCGCGCAGCTTCAATGTCATTGACCGAATCACCAATCATCAGCACCTGATCTTTGGTCACACCATAATGTTCCACACAATGCAACAACTGACGCGGATCTGGCTTACGCTCGGCAAAGCGATCACCAGCAATGGTGTCATCAAAGTATTTCGCCATTTCGAGGATATCCAGAATACTGCGTGCCGGTTCTTCTGGTTTATTGGTCACACAGATCAGTTTTTTGTCATTAGCCTTACCCCATTCCAGAAACTCGATAATTCCATCAAATGGCTTGGTATCTACACAAGGATCGGCATTATAAATTTCCAGGAACGTCGTAAGTAATTCCTGATGCTGGGCAGGTAATACTTCTCCCACCAGATGTTGGAGTACACTTTCACAGAACTTGGACGTTCCTTTACCGATCCAGACCCGTACCTGTTCCTCAGTCACCAGTGGTAGCTGCAAGACATTCAGGCTCATATTCATGGCCCGATACAGATCATGGGCTGAATCCACCAAGGTGCCATCCAGATCGAATAAAATCAGCTTACGTTGTTCTAGTTGTGCAATTGACATCCTGACCCTCATTTTCTTTATTTGCAGCCATAAAAAAGGCATGCGTGATGCATGCCTCGATTGTAACCAATCATGGGCTTATTTAAACAACACCCAAGCGATAATCGCCAAAATAATCAGAACGATCAGTGAAATCAGTCCAATAGATGCATTTTTCTGTGCTTCTTTTTCCTGCTCTACACGAGAAACAGGCTGTTCCACCGGAATTGGGGCTGGTTCTGGCTTAACTGAGCTCAGGTCTACACCCTCAGCAATAGGCGCAGGTTTTGGGATACCTACATTGGTCGGCATACCATCACGGGTCAAGTTGACTGAAGCACCACGCTCTCTCAATTCTGGAATACCCTGATCATTCATCTGCTGGGCAGGGGTTTTCTCAACCGTTTCGATTTCTTCAACCACTTGCTCTGCTGTTTCTTCAACTTCTGGCGCCACTTCAACAGGCGCTACAGGTTCAAAAACCAGAAATTTCAAGCTGGCAAACTGGACTACATCGTCTTGTTTTAATCGCGTTTCCTGCTCAATACGCAAGTCATTCACGAAAGTGCCATTAGATGAGCCTAGATCCTGTACCCACAGTGCATCGTCTTTCAGTAGAAAAGCAGCATGCTTACGCGAGATTTCCGCAGCCTGCAGCACAATATCAGCCGCCTGATGACGCCCCACCAGCATGTCACGGTCAATCGCTATTTCCTGTCCGGTCAAATCGTCGGTAATTGCCTGTATTTTCCAAATCATGAAATCTACTTCTCTATTCTCTTTGACATTATCATAACATGCTGTATGCAAATGCGAATGGTCTAGCTTTTGGGTCTAAGTGTGGTTGTTGTAACGGTATTTCTACTTTTTTCAACCTGCTGGACTGGCTGCTCTACCACTTGTCGCTGAATCCCCGGCTCAATTGCTACCGGTGTAGCCACTACTGAGGCTGACGGCGTTGGCGCACTCGGAACATTCTGGTAGGACGAATTCGTCAGTGGTGTCTTGGAAACTGGAATACGCTGTTGATACACATCTTCAACACTTTCCGGTAGCTTGGCAAAATTACCGTCTGAATCGAGTGCCAATTGCAGGCTATAGAGTTGACCATAACGTTGCTGCGTCAGTTTACGCACTTCATTTCTATCTCCCACAATCGTTGGATGGATAAAGATCAATAAGTTACGTTTCTGATTAGACTTACCTTCTGAGCGAAACAAACGTCCCACCCCTGGAATTGCTCCCAGACCTGGTACTGCCTGGCGTCCATAACTGGTATTGTCCGAAATCAAGCCACCTAATACGATCGTTTGTCCATGTTCTGCCAGAATCGAGGTTTTGATCGCACGTTTGCTAGTGACCAGATCTTGCGCTTGACCCTTATTGGCTTTTACATCTGAAACTTCCTGTTCAACTTCCAGACGTACCGTACCATCTTCACCAATGTGCGGCACGACTTTTAAGGTTACGCCGACATCTTTACGCTCAATGGTGGTATAAGGATTAGCAACACCTGCGGCTCCTGTAGAAACTGAACCTGTCACAAAGGGTACATTTTCACCGACAACGATGTAAGCCTCTTCATTGTCCATGGTCACAATCGACGGTGTAGACAGCAGATTAGACTTGGTGGTTTCTTTTAAGGCCTGAATCATCGCGCCGTATAAACGGCGTGAACCATCACTGCCTTCACGATAATCACCAATCACTAGCGAACTGCCTGCGCCTACGGTACTCGCTGCACCCGTACCACCGCCAGTAAGATAACCCGCTGCAATATTTTTCAGGCTGGTGCCAAAATTATCAAAATTGATCAGACCAATTCCGCTGCTGATATCACCCAGGGCCCATTGCACACCCAACTGATCCGCATCTGTCCCTTCTACTTCAATAATTGCAGCTTCAATCAGAACCTGTTGACGGCGTACATCTAACTGATCAATGGCAGATTCGATTTCACGCATCAGTTGCGGGTCTGCTTTAACCACCAGAGAATTCTGCGTGGCATCCGCAATAATACTGACGCCATTGGCATTAAAGCTGCTAATCCCGCCTTGCTCGGTTTTCATGCCAGTATTGAGCTGAATATTGGATGCGGTTGAGCTGTTTGAGTTAGTAGTACTGTTGTTATTCAGGTTATTAGTCGGATTATATGAAGACGAACTAGAAGAAGAATTATCTAAACCAGTATTGACTGCTTGCCCTGTCACTAATCCCTGCAAAATTTCCGAAAGATTCTTGGCACTGGCATATTTCAAACGGAAGACTTTTAAGCCACCCAGACGGTCTGCTGCAGGCACATCCAGCGTTTCAATAATCTGACGAATGCGCTTGCGTGTCGCCGGATCACCCTTAATCAGAATCCGGTTAGTACGCACATCTGCCATGACCCGCACCCGCGAACCACGCAAATCTTTAGCTGCACCAGTTGCTGCCATAGAGTCAATCAGCTCGATCATTTCTTCGGCCTGGCTGGATTGCAGACTAATGGCTTCAATATCATTCTGACCCGTGCCATCCAGATTACGGATGATGGTTTCCAGCTGATAGATATTGGTCGCCCTGTCCGACACAATCAGTGCATTGGTACCTGGAACAGCAGCCAAATGAGCAAACTGTGGCATCAATGGACGCAGGGCCGGAATCAGGTCATTCGGATTGGTATTTTCCAGCCAGATCACACGTGTGACAATCTGGTCACCAGTCGCACGATGACGTGCATCATAAGGAATCCCGGAGCTTTTGACATTACTATCTGGAACCAATTTGATGGTATTTCCTGAAGGGATGGCCACTACACCATTGACATTCAAGACCCCTAAAAACAGGTCATAAACTTCATTTTTATTCAGTGGCTTGTTGGAAATGACCGTGACATTGCCTCGAACCCGGGGATCTACCGCAAAATTTTTACCGGTAATATCCGCCACTTCATTAATGAATGCGGTTAAGTCTGCATCCCGAAGATTGATTTTCCAGGTTTGCGCATAACTTGCCGTACTGACCATAGCAACCAATGGTGCGGCCACACAGAATGCCCATGCTGATCGATTATTATTAAATAAAGCCATAAACTTTTGTGTTTCCTAACCCTATGCGTGATGACACATCACTTCAAATCCTGTTGTATGGTCATCACCTGATCACCACGTTTTATTTCGAGTTTGACCTGACCTTCACGTCGAGCCTGTTCCAGTAACTGTGCTTCGGTTTGTCCTTGTGACAGGGTCTGACCATTCAAAGACAAAATCCGGTCTCCCGGTCTTAATCCCAAGCGATTACGCAGTGCAGCCGGTGTCCGTGAAGTGACTTCATAACCACCCTCTGCTGCACTTACCCCCATATTCTGTAAATACTGGTCCTTATTTTCCTGCATCTGCTGGATGGCTCGATTGATTTCACTCTGTGGCGAAGGTTGTTCGGGCATATCACTTTCCGTATGTGTCGGAGGCATCGAATTTGAAGATGCTGCTGAGGTATCCGGCACGATTGGCTGGTTTAAACCATTTTCCAACCCTTTAAACAGGATTTCTTGGGTAGCACCGCTTGATTTACGCAAAATCACCCGGTCCCAATACACTTCAGCCAGCGTAAAACCGCTATTCCCTAATACTTCTCCGACCCGATAACGGTCAGACTGGTCATTAATTTTCAAGACTGCTGAAGAGTTATAGCTTGGGCTCGCTACCACAACCCCCTGCAAGACAATATTGGCAGTTTCAGCAGTATTCGTTGCGTAAGTATTTTCCTGAAATAGTGAAAAGGCACTAATGTTCGGCACTTGAGCCTGTTGTGACCCCAGTTCTACCTGATCAATCTGCATCGCTTGTGGTGGAGCCACCAGAAGCCAGAATAAAGCAGCCAATTTCCAGCATAAATACAGAATCAGCAGAAACAGTAAAATTGGAGCGATACGCTCTGTCTGTTTCAAATCAATATTTTTAAAATAATCAAGTGGGCTTGCCATCAGTTGAAGCCCCCCATTAAAGGCTGACGGGTACTAATCACATAAGTATCCAGTCCAGCTTTACCGGTATAAGAAGGGGTATTGAGTAAAAAGCGCTGTGTCAGTTGAATATCCAGCATCAGGCTTGGATCCAGTTTAATACTCAACATACGTTGATCGCGATTGTCGCGCACGTCCAGCAGCAACTGACCATTCTCATCGGATAGCTGACCACTCAGAACTGGCACATTCATACGCTCCTGACGCTGGGCAAACGTGTAAATGAGCTCACCACCGCTCCACTGCATCTGGCCATCTACATGGCTAAAGCCTTGCTCTTTTTTATATTTAAAATCAAGTTCTTTAAACTGAATCGGGTTGGTTGGCCATTGCCAGTCAGCTATCTTCTTTAAAGTTTCAGGTGCAAGTTGTCCCTCAAGATTTTTGACGGTTAAAGTTTTATTCAGACCATAGCCCATCACACCCGAAAACTGGGTATTACCGCTATGCAGATCAATATTCGCCCCTAATCTCAGCAACAACAGGTCCAAAGGACGAACCTGCCAGTTCAGACTTCCCTGAAGATTACCTTTTTTCCAGTCCGCACTTCCCTGCCAGATATTCCCGCTAACATTATGTAAGACCTGATTATTCTTATAAAATTTTGAAATTAACCAAGCTGCAGGAACTTGCAGAATTACAAAGACAAAAAAGGCTAGAATTGCAAATATCAACCATTTTAATGTTTTCGGCTTATTGCTCATCCCGCCACGACCAACCTATCCAATCGAAACCCCTAAATTTATAGTTTTGTCATTTTATAATCACATTATGCACACTTTTTCTCTGACGCCAATTCATAGGCATAAAAAAACCAAGCAGGATGTGCTTGGCTGATCAATCACAGGCCGTTTGTAAATAACCTGATGATGAATAATAAGGCAGAAGGATTAGATTACAAAATCTTCCAGTTTTGCGCCCTTCTCTAATTCAGCAACTAACCAGCGTGGCTGTTTACCGCGACCAGTCCAGGTGTCTTCCGGATTGCTTTTACTGCGATAACGTGGCTCTACAGACTTACGTGCAGTTTTTTTACGTTTAGAAGCACCAAATTCAAGAAGCTGTTCAATCGTTAAGCCTACCTTATCGGCAATCTCCAATACCTGATGATAAGCATCTTCAATTTCCTGATCTTTTTTCAAAGCAATTAAAGACTCAGCTTCTGCTTGTAAACGTTTTAACTCTTCAACTGATAAATTTGTAATGTCTGGCATCATGTTCTCCAATAAATAGCATTATTTCTTTTAATAAATAACGGACCCATCATATTTATATTAAGTGTAATATTCAATATAAAATTTTAAATGTATAACAATAAACTTAAAGGTCATTACAAAATTAATCATTAAATTAGAGATGAAACACTAATATTAAATGGCATGTTGTACAGTTAATTCCAGCGATTTTATTTTTTCTCGAATATTTTCAGGTATTTCAGTTTTCTGCATATTTTTATTTAAACATACAATTACTGCTTCTGAAGTAGCCACGATACTTTGCTGCTGTTCACTCCATAATAAATAATGCATTCTGACTGCACTATTCCGAATTTCATCAATTCGTGCCGCCACTTTTAATTGATCTGGGTAAACTACAGGTTTTAAATAACGGCATTGATTCGAAGCCACCACTGTTAAAATATCTTCATCAAAAATATTTAATTTACCCAAATAAGCCAAACGGGCACTTTCTATATAACGGTAATACGTGGCATTATTAACATGCCCAAACGCATCCATGTCTCCCCATGCAACAGTTTGCGAATAAATCACCGGATATTGTTGTAATTCTGACATTATTTCCTCAAATTCTGATTTCGATAAAATTAACATTCGATTCAAATACGGCATTTAACTGCTGTATTAAATCCTCTCTTCCCTGCAATACAGATTTAATTCTCAAATAGCTCATGCGGATGTCATCTGGATAGAGATCCAGCAATTGCTGAGCTTCTTCTACCCGGCCAGTTGCCTGCAGAATATGCCATTTGGCAAAACTTAATATAGGCAGTGCAGTATATTTTGCACCCCAAACTGAGATCTGCTGCTCAATATCTGCATAATCTGGAAACTGCTTTAATAACTGCTGCTGGAACCATAAATAAAATACATCCTGATTAAATTGGAGTTCCAGTAAATGTTTAGCAAGGCTTTCATGCTCAACACTCATTTCCGGTATTCTAAATAACAGTTTCAACCATAATAGCTTGACTTCATAGTCACGGTTAAATATGTCCTGTTTTAAATCCAGATAACGTTGTTTTAAATATTCTAAATCATCTTCAGTGGCCTGGTCATAAGCTATTAATAATTGCTGCAGCCATATTTTTTTTACTTCTTGGTCTAAATGTCCATATTTGGTTGAACGTAAATATAACCAGGGAAACTGTAAGGCAAATTGCCCCCATAAAGCATTTAAACGCTGCTCATAAGCGGTTTTGACTCGTCTTAACCAAGGGGATAACTCATGCTGATTTAAAAATTCTAAATGCGTTAATGCCTGCTGACCATCCTGCTGCGATAAATAGATTTCAATTCGCTGTAATTCTGCCAGTTCAAATGCCATAGGATTGGACTGATTTAAACTACTCAATGCTTCGCTATATTGTTGCTGTCCCCAAGATAATCGGGCATCAATAATATGCTTGAGCAATCCCGACTGATTAAAAGACTGCTGGATAAAATCCCGTTGATCCTGTGCAGCATTTAATAACCAAACCACAGCTAACTGCTCATAAGGATGCAGGCGTGCAAAGCTGAATACCGTTTCATGTTTACGCCGTTTAAAGCTGAGATAACGTTTGGTCGCATACCACAGCATATGCATCAGGAAGCTGATTGCGATGAGTAGGCCCACCAGAAACCAGAAAGTGGTCTGGATCTGTAGTTCGCGCCAGTACAAATACACATAGCCCGCACCATAACCATAGCTCAGTACACTCAAGATCGCTAAGCCCAACAAACCAACCAGTAAATAAGCAAGTAAAATCTGTTTCATAAGCAATTAACCGATCAGGGTACGCGTATTGAGCTGAGGAGTAGGCGTCTGAGGTGCTGCCTTAATTTGCTCCAGTCGTTGAATCCATTGTTTGCTTTGCACATCTGGAAGTTGAGCCAATACCTCGATCACACTTTTCAGGGCTTGCTGGAAAGCTACCTGTTGTCCTTGTTGCACACTATTTTCTGCAATCAGTAAACGCAGCTGAGCTTCTTTTAAGACCAGATTACGCTGCATTAAGACTGCACTCGGCTTCTCGACTGATTCAATCTGAATCCAGCGCTGCCAGAATGAGCTTTGGGATGTAGCGCGGTGCTGATGCTGCACCTGGATTTCCTTTTCCATCTCAACATCAATCTGTTGCAGTAATTCTTTTAATTTATTCTGTTGTACTAAACGATTGTTGATGAACTGCTTAAGGACTTCTCGATCCTTGTCAATCGCCTGATTCAGGCTACCCAGAAGAGCAGGTGCCAGTTCTAGATGTTCAAGCTGATTGGATAATTGATTCAACTTTTCCATAGCCATTGCATATTGTTGCTGCTGCAAGGCAAACTCAACCAGATCCAGATATTGCTCGACCAAAGGCAGATCATCCTGCAAATCAGCTACAGGAGTATCCTGAACTGTCCCCTTGTTCGGTGTTTCAGGGTTTGCTGCTTGGCTCGTAGCAACCTGACGTTTTAAAGCCACTAGCTGATCATTCAGATTGGTATTCTGCTGTTGCAGCTGCTTAAAATTCTGGGTCAATTCAGTCTGTGCTGAATTCAAACCAAACAGGTCATAGCTCAGCTTGGCAATCCACGCCAAGCTCAAGATGAAAAAAACAATGAATAATTTTTTCATGCGTTTCCTAGTACATCAGTAGCTGCTGCAAAATCGTCGATCCGCTTAAGTCCTCTAACTGAGCGAATTGAAAACCAGCCTGATGTTGCTGTTGATATTCCCCAAGCATGGCAGCCAAACGTGGCCCTAAAACCAAATACAATGCCCGATTGATGAGATGCGGATAAGGCTGCATCAAGGCTAGCCAGTTAAGCCAGCTCGCTTCACTGCTGACCAAGACTGCATAACAAGGATTAGCTTCAAGACTCGTCAAATGTTTAGCTAATATCTTAGAAGCAACTGGCGGACACTGACGATCATATAAAATGAAATTCAATATATGAATTTGCTGATCCTTTAAATGCTGCATCATAAACTGACGCCCACCCTCACCTCGCCAAAAAGCGACGGTTGATCCGGTAGCTAACTGCTGCAGTACAGGCAATTGCAGCATCCCTTCCGAAGTCTCCACATCAGGCACATAACTCTGGATACCGTAGCTTGCTAAAGCCTGCTCGGTAGCTTTACCTACAGCGACCCACTGGATACTTCCAAGATCATGCAATGATAGACCTGCCTGCTGCAAATATTGCATGCCAATCTGGGCAGCNNTATAAGGCTGCTGTACCAGTTCTAGCAAGGGCAACTCTATCACCGGAATCTGCGCTTTCTGTAGGGCTTGCGTTAAATTTGCAGCACGATCACTCGGACGGGTATTAATGAACAACATTATTTTGAATAAAGGGCTTTCAATAACTCGCCTGCGCCCTGATCTAGCAAAGCTTTGGCCAGCTGCACGCCCAATTGCTCTGCATCTGCCATGTTTCCGCTTTGCTGTGCACGTAGCAAAGTTGCGCCATCTACACTACCGACCCGGCCTTCAATCGAAATGACACCTTCGTTTAAAGTGGCATAGCCTGCGATTGGCACCTGACAGCCACCTTCCAGATAGGCATTAAAGGCACGTTCGGCACGGACACACGCATCAGTTTCTGCATGTAATAGAGGCTGGATTAAATCTAATACCGCTTGATCTCCACTCCGGCATTCCAGGCCCAATGCACCCTGTCCTACTGCGGGTAAACTTACTTCAGGCACAATACTATGACGAATACGATCTGCAAGGCCCAAGCGTTTTAAACCGGCACTGGCTAAAATAATTGCATCATACTGACCTGCATCCAGTTTGGATAAGCGTGTACCGACATTACCGCGTAAATCGATAATCTCAAGGTCCGGACGCTGTTTTAAAATCTGCGTTTTACGGCGCAAGCTCGAAGTTCCGACTTTGGCACCTTGAGGCAATTCGTCGAAACTGGCATAAGTATTTGAGACAAAAGCATCCAGTGGATCTTCACGTTCACAGATAACTGCCAAAGATAAGCCTTCAGGCAAGGCCATCGGGACATCTTTCATTGAATGGACTGCCAGATCGGCACGGCCATCTAGTAAGGCTGCTTCTAATTCTTTTACAAATAAGCCCTTACCGCCAATTTTAGCCAATGGCGTATCAAGAATTTTATCGCCCTGTGTAACAAAAGTGACTAACTCGACCTGAAGTCCAGCATGCAGGTCCTGTAAGCGTGCACGGATATGTTCCGCCTGCCAGAGCGCAAGTGGACTTTGTCGAGTAGCAATTTTTAGGGTCTTCATAAATTTCAATAAACAGTCAATGAGAATAATAGTCTAAACTTAACCTGCTCACTTGAAAATGCAAGCGAATTTATGCATGTTTCAATGCTGTTCCAGACGAACTCATTGATCCGTTTAGAGTTTCTGAATCCGTTCCCGCAAGAATGGCAAATGACGCCGACTGACCGCCAGACGCTCTTCCAGTTCACGACAACGCACCTGATACTGGCCGGAACTTACCACTTCCAAGCCTTCCAGATAGTGAACCGAAACCAGTGCATTACGGTGAATCCTGATGAACTGATGTCCAAACTCCTGTTCCAACTCCTTCAGGGTTTCATCAATCAGGACACTGCCGTTTTTATGGCGTACAGTCACATATTTTTGATCCGCCAGAAAATAATAGATATTTTCAACTGGCACCAATTCGACCCCGCGATAGGTCTTTGCCGCAATTTGATGGCGGCTGATATTGATTTCTTCCATATTTTCTTTTTGTTTTAGTTGGCTCATTTGAGCTTGGGTAAGTTTAATTAAATGCTCTAAAACCTGTGCCAATTCCTGTTGCATCACCGGTTTAAGCAGGTAGCCGTCTGCATTAGACTTGAATGCATCCAGCGCGTGTTGGTCATAGGCCGTACAAAAGACAATAGCCGGCATTGGGTCGAGCTGACGCAAATGCTGCGCACAGGTCAAACCATCCATTTCAGGCATTTGAATATCTAATAAGATGACATCAGGTTCATGCTGATGAGCCAGATCAATTGCTTGACGACCATGTGTAGCTGTTGCAACCACATCATGCCCCAGTTGAGAGACTAAACGTGATAGTCGCTCGACAGCCAAAGGCTCATCGTCACAAATCAGGACGTCCATTTCTCCTCCTTAATCCAGTCAACATTATTCATTTGATTATAAGTTAACTGTGATTTCCTTGATTTATTTTTATTTATAGCGATATTGCACAACCGTGGTAAACACCCCTCCACCGGCGAAAGTCTGAAACGTCATCGTAGGTCCGTAATAAGCTTCCAGACGCTGTCTGACATTTTCAATTGCAATACCATGTCCCTTTTTTAATGTTTTATTATCCTGCGTATAAGGGTTTGTTATGATGATATTAATTTGATTTTGCAAGATTTCAATCAATATGCTTATGGTACTCTTTGTCAAAATTTTTTCAACTCCATGGAAAATACTATTTTCCACTAGGGGTTGTAAAGTCAATAATGGAATTTGGACTTGTGAGTATAAGTCTTTGTTTTCTAATTTCCATTCGACCTGTAAACGCTCTCCCAGACGAATCTGTTCAATCTCCAGATAGCGCTGGCAGAGTTCAATTTCTTCCTGCAATTTGACCAGTTTCAATTCCTGAAAACTGGCCCGAAATAAACGGGACAAATTCAGCAACATTTGTTCGGCTTTGTCCGGGTCGATACTGATCAGGCTGATTACACTATTGAGACTATTAAACAGAAAATGCGGATGAATCCTAGCCTGCATGGCCTGAATCCGTGCATTTAATTCACTGTGCTGCTGCTGCGCCCATTGTTCACGCAAATACAAATAGCGAAAACAGAACATACCTAACAGGATACCAAAACTCAGATGTAGGCCGACCTGTTCCAGTGCGATTGCCAGACTCAGTCCCTGAAAATTCAAATTACTGCCAAAATAAGTCAGTACATTCAGACTGGTCGTAGTTACCAAAACAATCGCCTGCAACAGCAGAAATCCGCAGATTAATGCCAGCTTAATCCCCATGCGCTGAAAATGCTGATGAAAAAGCTCGACCAGCGCTGCAAAACATAACAGTATCCAGTTGATATACAGCATATATTGAAGCAGATCTGCCAGATTGAGCGCTTGCCAGGATTGTGCTTTTGCCAAGGCCAAGACCATGGCCAGCACATTGCCGCCAATAAACATTTCCAGTAAATAGTGCAGCTTGCCAATCTGGCTAAAAAAATAGGAGCTTTGCGCTGATCCAGTCGGAGATGTAAAAGATTGATCGACTTGGACTTCGGCAACGGGCTTTGAATTTGTTATACTCTTTTTCGTTCTACTGCTTTTAATCTGATTGAGCCGACATGACCACATCTTCTAATTCCTCAAATCCATCACAAGCCCAGACTTCGGGTATGTGGGGCGGTCGTTTCTCTGAAGCGACTGATGCTTTTGTTGCTGAATTTACAGCATCTGTTCAATTTGACCAACGTTTTTATAAACAAGACATTGCAGGCTCGATTGCACATGCAACTATGCTGGCAAAAGTTGGCGTACTGACCGAACAGGAACGTGATGACATTATCGAAGGTCTGACTGCCATTAAAGCAGATATTGAAGCAGGTAACTTCGAATGGCGCATTGACCTTGAAGATGTGCATATGAACATTGAGTCGCGCCTGACTCAGCGTATCGGCATTACCGGTAAAAAATTGCATACGGGCCGTAGCCGTAATGACCAGGTTGCCACAGATATCCGCCTGTATGTACGTGATGAAATCGATGCGATCCTGGAATTACTGAAAAAATTGCAAAAAGGCATCCTGGGTCTGGCAGCGAAAAATACCAATACCATCATGCCAGGTTTTACCCATCTGCAAACTGCACAGCCAGTGACTTTTGGTCATCACTTAATGGCTTGGTTTGAAATGCTGGTACGTGACTCTGAGCGTCTGATTGATTGCCGTAAACGTGTTAACCGTATGCCACTCGGTTCTGCTGCTCTGGCAGGTACGACTTACCCAATTGACCGTGCTTATACCGCTGAGCTTCTAGGTTTTGAAGCTGTAGCTGAAAACTCTTTAGATGCCGTTTCTGACCGTGATTTTGGTATCGAATTCAATGCTGCGGCATCTTTAATTATGATGCACCTATCACGTATGTCTGAAGAAATGATCCTGTGGACATCGGCTCAGTTCAAGTTCGTAAATATTCCAGACCGTTTCTGCACTGGTTCTTCGATCATGCCACAGAAGAAAAACCCGGATGTACCTGAACTGATCCGTGGTAAAACCGGCCGTGTATATGGTGATCTGATGAGCCTATTGACCTTAATGAAAGGTCAACCACTTGCTTATAACAAAGATAACCAGGAAGATAAAGAGCCATTATTTGACGCGATTGATACCGTTCGTGGTTCATTGGTGGCATTCGCTGACATGATTCCTGCATTGGTTCCAAATATTGAAATCATGCGTGAAGCTGCACTTCGCGGTTTCTCAACGGCGACTGACCTGGCAGATTATCTGGTAAAAAATGGCGTGGCTTTCCGTGATGCTCATGAAATTGTGGGTAAAGCGGTAGCTCTAGGCGTACAGGAAGGTAAAGATCTGTCTGAACTAACACTTGAGCAACTGCAACAGTTCTCTGATCTGATTCAGGCAGATGTATTTGAAAAAGCCCTGACTTTAGAAGCATCTGTGAATGCACGTAATCACATTGGTGGTACTGCACCTGCACAGGTTGAAGCTGCGATCGAACGTGCGCATGCTCGCCTAGAGAAACTTTACGCTTAATTGCTTTCGCTTTAAATTGGAGTATTGATATGTCTCGACAAGTTTTTTGCCGTAAGTATCAACAAGAAATGGAAGGTTTAGACTTTGCACCATTCCCGGGTGCAAAGGGTCAGGAACTGTTTGATACGATATCTAAACAGGCTTGGCAAGAATGGCTGAAACACCAGACCACGCTGATCAATGAAAAGCGTTTAAACGTGTTTGAACCGGATGCGAAAAAGTTCCTTGAAGAGCAACGCGAGAAGTTCTTTAACAATGATGAATCATTGGAAAAAGCTGAAGGGCTAAAGCCTGAGTAAAAAACAAAGCACTGCTTTTCTTTTTTACGCAAGACAAGGACAAAGTCCGCGTAGGCAAGCATTTAAAAAGAGTCTCTTTTAAGGCTCTTTTTTTATTGGAAAGAGTACTGCTCTAAAAATTACGCAAGACAAGCAGCTATGAGTTCATAGAATAAAAAACTCCTTACATGGAAATTTTTTTATCTAAGCTCAAGCTTTTCTTTTACGTAAATTAAGCGAAAGGTATCACTTCGAATGCCATAAAAAAAGTAACCTATAAAAAGAATTCCCTTTTTAATTTGAAAATTATTTCTTCACCAGAACATGAGTTAAATACCTGGCAAGAGACTCCTCGAGTATTCTTTTTCTATAGATATTCTATTTCTCTTAAAAGCACTCTAAAAACTATTCTAACTTTCATGAAATCGAAAATTATTGAGCTAAAAAACAGGCTTAAAACCTGTCATTTTCCTACCGTGTTTTTTAAATTTAAGCAGCTATTATCTTACTGAAAAGCAATCAGATTTGTATCAAAATAATCAATTGTAAATTCTGTATACATTGCTCTCACAAAACACAACATTCAGCTACAAGAAACCACATGATTTTGTGTAAGGCGCTCCCTATAATGACTAGCAAGAAGATGAGATATCTTTGAATAACTATAATAATAACTGAGAAATACCCCCGATTTCATCCCAGTTCTTCCCCCAAAGGCTGGGTATTTTTTTGCCTGTTATTTTTATATTCTCTATTTTTAGCTATAAAAAAAGCCCCTTTTAAGGAGCTTTTATTGATTAAGGCTGTTTCAGATATGGCCAAGCTGCTTTTAGGTAAATAAACATCGACCATAAGGTCAGTACCACAGCTGTATATAGCAACGCATAAGCCAGCATTTCTAGCGGTGGCCAGTTCAGCAGAAATACTGTAATCGCAATCATCTGAAACGCGGTTTTGTATTTACCCACTGTAGACACCGCCACACTGGTACGCGCACCAAGTTCAGCCATCCATTCACGTAAAGCTGAAACTGTAATTTCCCGTGAAATAATCACAATGGCTGCAAAAGCCATAGAAACTGAAGGTTGCCATTGTACCAATACAATGAGTGCAGCAGCGACCATCAACTTGTCTGCAACCGGATCTAAAAAGCGACCAAAAGCAGACGTCTGATTCAGAGTACGCGCTAGATAACCATCAAACCAGTCAGTGACTGCAGCCACTACAAAAATTGTCGTTAAGATAATATGCCGAGTCACATCAGGACTGGTTTCATTAAATCCCATTGCCGGTGGCCAATATGCGACCAATAAAAAAACCGGAATCAGGATAATACGAGCCAAGGTCAAGATATTTGGAATATTCAGGATACGACCTGTAGTCATAGACACCGCCAATTGTTCCCCTCATGTACGATGAAAATGCACACTTTTTTCGAGGTTTAATCCATCATTAATACGCTTCACTTTATACGAATTGACTTGAAGTGTCACTAGGCAAACACCGTCACTGTCTGTCTGGCCATCGCAATCAGCCGATTTTCTGCATCCCACAGATAGGCATGTTCTGTTGAATAACCATCAGCCGCATGGTCGGTAATCACTTTATATTTAAACCAATCATGTAGCTGATGCTGCACTGGATGCACATAGGTTACAGTCCAGGTCAGGCTGCTCGCCGGGGCCAGTGTCTGAAACATCGGTAACACCCCAGGTGGCCAGATATCAAAAATGGCCATCAGGTCAGCTAACTGAAATTCACGGTCAGAATGTTGATCTGGATGGAAGCGGCACCAGCCTTCAAAATCAGGACGTACACTTGAACTGCACGGCAGATTCAAATCCGCCCATCTGAGTTCAAAATGATCAAAACACTTTGGAAGCTTGAACTGTGCAGGAATCTGGAACAGGATTTCAGGAGGAGCATAATCCGGAGCCTGGATTTCCTGATGTACCTGAATGCTAGAATCGCGCGCTACGCCGAAACTGGCAATCAGAATGCTTTGAACAGCGTCATCCTGCCATAGACGCACTTCGATGGTAGTGACCGATTTGCCTTCACGCAGAATTTCCTCAGTCAGGCGTGCTTTGCCTTCCTGTACCGGGCCAACAAAAGTCACACTGGTACTCAGCAGACGTTTAGCAGGATCATTGATTGTTACCACGGCTTTTTGCATCATGACTGCAGCCGCAAGTCCGCCGTAGATGGTTCTCCCTTGCTCCCAGCCTGTCGGCATTTCAATCCATTCTTGCTGCGCAATTTGTGCGTACAGTGCTTGCAACGACATATCGATCCTTCAACTTTGTCTGATGAACCGATATATTGCTGGAAAAATCTATGAATAGAAATGACCTTTGACTCGAAGGTCAATGTGCATTTTTGCACTTGTAATTGATATAAAACGATTACTCATGCAGAACTTTATAAATCATCCGGGCCATCACAGAACCCAGACCTGGTACGAGTTGCAGGTCTTTTTCTGAAGCTTTAAGCACGCCCTGAATCCCGCCAAAATGGGTCAATAAATCACGACGGCGCTTCGGCCCCAGTCCCGGAATCACCTCCAATACCGATGAGCCACGTTTTTTATCGCGTTTGGCCCGATGCCGGGTAATAGCAAAACGGTGGGCTTCATCACGTACCTGCTGGATTAGATGCAGGGCCTTATGATCTTCTGGAAGCTGAATCTTGCTGCCATCGGTAAAATGCAGAGTTTCCAAACCTGGCTTACGCCCTTCACCTTTAGACACACCAACCATAAAGGCATCCAGTCCAAGTTCCTGCATGACTTCCATCGCCATATGCAACTGCCCTTTACCACCATCAATCAGCAGCAAATCTGGCAGCATGGCTTTTTTATAACGACGGGTTAAGGCCTGACGCATCGCGGCATAGTCATCACCTGCCTGAATATCATTGATAGAAAACTGACGATAATCGCGTTTGCGCGCGCCTCCACTATCAAAGACTACGCAAGAAGCAACCGTATCTTCACCCATGGTATGCGAGATATCGAAACACTCAATCCGATCTACCGGCCGTCCCACCACCTCTTCTAACTGATGGAAACGTTCATTCAATTCAAAGTGATTAGCCAGCTTGCCCTGAATGGCATGCTGCACATTCATCTGTGCCAGTTCCAGCCATTCGGCACGGGTTTCCCGGACTTTGGACTTGATCTGAATCTTCTTATTAAAATGTTGAGAAAGTGCGGCTTCAAGTTCCTTCCGATCTGGCATTTCAATATTCACGATCAGTTCAGATGGAATTTCATCAGCAACCTGAAAATAGAAATTGGCAATAAAATCCGAGAGCATTTGCCCCAGATCATCACTCAGCATATCCGGAAAATAGCCTTTACCGCCGAGCATCTTGCCATTACGCACATGCATGATCTGCACACAAGTCACCCCTGCCTGATAGGCAATCGCCAGAATATCTGCCTCACCTTTGACTTTATAAATCGCTTGCTGGGCCTGTACATCACGCAGTAACGCCATCCGGTCACGATAAAATACCGCTTTTTCAAATTCCAGATTTTCTGCGGCTGCTTCCATCTTGGCAATCAGTTCCTGATTCAGCTCTTTAGTATCGCCTTGCAGGAAGCGAATCGAGTTATTAACATCTTCCTGATAATCCTCAGGTGAAATCAGGCCGACACAAGGGCCGGAACAGCGCTTGATCTGATATTGCAAACAAGGTCGAGTACGATTGGCAAAGAAACCATTCTCACAGGAACGTACATTGAATAATTTTTGCAGAATAACCAAAGTATCGCGAGCATTGTAAGCACTCGGATAAGGTCCAAAAAACTTGCCGACCTGATGTTTGCCCTTGCCGCGACCGCTGGCAATCCGCGGATAAGGCTTGTCTGCAGAAACAAAAATATAGACATAGGATTTGTCATCACGCAGCATGATGTTATACGGCGGACGATGCAGCTTGATCAGGTTTTGCTCTAAGAGTAAAGCTTCAGTTTCTGAACGCACCACCAAAGTTTGAATGTCATAAATCCGTGCCACCAAAGCTTGAGTCTTGGGATGATCAAGGGTTTTGACAAAATAACTGGACACCCGATTTTTCAGGTTTTTGGCTTTTCCCACATATAAGAGTTCGCCATCTTTGCCATACATCCGGTAGACCCCGGGTAAGGTGGTCATATTGGCCAAGATTTTTTCAATATGAGGGCGTGCGTTCTCGTTCACCTAAAACCTATTTTTCACCTGCAATATGCAGATATATGTGATGTTTAATGTGTCATTTTCAAGCGATGACACAAAATTCATCCGAACTGTCATCCAAAGTGAAACAGGTTATGCCCAGACCGCCGTATTTATAAGCAACCCAATATGGTGTGATTGCTAAAAGCTATAAGTCGCCTGAACTAACTATGCTATGCTCGACAGGTTCAATCTCGAGATGATCCAAGATGACAAGTTCCCAATCCGGTATTCATGTTGTGCAACCTGCCACCTCTAGCCATAGCCAGTCTGAGCGTGACCGTTTGATTGGGAAACCGCGTTTTCATTTTGAACCTCAGACTGTGATGCAGTTGCTAGGGAACGGATCATCGGTCAGGATGCCGCCTTAAATGAAATTGAAAAAATGCTGCATGTGGTCAAGGCTGACTTTTCCAGTCCAGAACGTCCGCTTTCGGTTACCTTAATGCTTGGCCCGACCGGTGTCGGCAAGACTGAGACGGTACTCCTGATTGCCGAAGCGATTTATGGCCGTCCAGATGCTTTCTGCCGGATTGATATGAATACTTTAGCGCAGGAACATTATGCAGCTGCCCTGACCGGCGCGCCTCCGGGTTATGTGGGCTCTAAAGAAGGCCATAGCCTGTTTGATGAAACCGCTATTGCCGGAAGCCATACCCGCCCCGGCATCATGCTATTTGATGAACTGGAAAAAGCCAGTACTGAAGTAATTCGTGGCCTGATGAATGTACTGGATACCGGCCGACTGACGTTGACTGCTGGTACCAAAACCATCGATTTTCGTAACTGCATGATTTTTATGACCAGTAATGTCGGTGCACAGGCCGCGCAACAATATCTGGAAAAACTCAGCTATCTGCCGCAGAAAATGCAGCAATTGTGTCTAAAAAAAGTACCGACCCAGCAGATCATTGAAAAAGTCATGCAGCGCAAGTTTGATCCAGAGTTCCTGAACCGGATTGACCGTACCTTGCACTATCAGGCCATCCAAAATGATGTCCTGCCACGACTGGTTGAGATTGAGCTGGATAAATTAAATCAACGTCTACAACACCAGAAACGACAGATTCACCTCACTGATGCAGCCAAGGCTCATTTTTATCAAGGCCATGACATCCGTTATGGAGCCCGTCATCTGGGCCGAAAAATACGGACTGAACTGGAACCAATCTTAGCGATTTATTTCCTGAACCATCCAGAACAACTGCAACTCCATCTGGACTGCATTAATGGTCAATTGCTAGTTCAGCCTCAATCATCCAATTCCAATTAAACTGTTTGATGCGCTCGAATCGCCTGAATCAATGCATCCGGGTCTTTAGGTGAAATCAGGACATATTTTTGCCGATCTGCCAATGTATAGCTGACTTTTAAACGCTTGAAAGACAAAGCAGGTGCAATTTCTGAGTGATCTGTAGGCTGGATATTTTGAATCGAACCAAGTGGAATTTGCCAGCTCAGCCATAGGCTTTTAATGGTCAATTGCCCATCTTGGACGATATAACGGGTACTCCAAACCGGCCACCAGACCAAGATGATTGTGAGTATATAAACTGCGGTATGTACCGGATATTGAGCCATCGTCCCTTTGGCCTGCATGGTCAGTAGTAATTGCAATAACAAACCGCTCATACAAATCAAGAATGCCAGCAGCCACCAGTCTTTTTTGGAACGAAATACACGCATCATCTTCCCCCTATTTTGTTTTATCTTACACAAAATCAGAATGATGTGGTGAATCTCTATAAGTAATAAAAAACGCCCTGAGGGGCGTTCTATATTTTGTTTTGCAGCTTAGGCAAACAGATAAGGACGAACAAAGATCAGGAAGAAAATACCTAGCATCAGGAACCATTTCAGGAAATAGTACAGCTGGCGGTTTTGTGCTTTTAAAGCCTTAGCCTTGACACGAAGTTGATAAACATAACCAAAGACCTTGTTTAAGCCACCGGTCTGATCTCCGACTTCATTCGGTGAACTGGCTGCCGTCATTACCTTTTTGCCAAACCAGTGATTAAAGCGTTCCATCCAGCGGGTTTTTAAAGGTCGCTCGACATCTGCAAAGAAAATGATCCGGTTCTGGTCAGTCTTGTTTTCGGCATAGTGGATATAAGTTTCATCAAATACCACGCTCTCGCCGTCGCGCCAGGAATAACGCTGACCATCGACATCGATAAAGCAGCGGTCATCATTCGGGGTCATTAAGCCCAAGTGATAACGCAATGAACCGGCATACGGGTCACGATGACGGACCAGACGGCTGTCAGGTGCCAGCTCGGTAAACATGGCCGCCTTAATCGTTGGCAAGGTTTTGAGCAAGGCGGTAGTTTTTGGGCAGAGTTCTGCTGCAGAGGGATGCGCCGAGTCATACCATTTTAAATAGAAGCGTTTCCAGCCCGTCTTAAAAAATGAGTTAAACCCTAGGTCATCATATTTACTCGAAGCCTTGATCCCACCTTTCTGATAGAGCGCCTGTGCTTCGTCACGAATCATTTCCCAGTTTTCATCCAGCACTTTTAGGTCTTTAAAATGCTGCGTATCGATATAAGGCTGATTCGGTACGCGTGAAAAGGCGTACATCAGAAAATTGATCGGTGCAAACAGGGTCGAATGGTCAAAAAACTGGCGATAAAAAGAATGCCGAACTGTGCCACGTCGCTGAATATATAACGCTGAGATGACAAAGATGGCCAAAATAATCCACTTAAACATATCAATACCCAAAAAGAACGGGGAAAAAATAAAAAAGTCACATCTGAGCCGCATTATAACAAAGCTGCTTTTGCTCTCCCTACCCGCTTGTAGAACACAGCGTTGCATACATTTTCTTACATCCATAGCGGCTGATTTGAATCTCAATTGACTATTTTGACCAAAACACCACACAACAAACATTCCCTATCTGGTCAATTTGCGTTATAAAAACACCGCGACAGCAATAAAAAAGTGAAATTGAAACAATAACTTCATTACACTGCGATAACGGTTCACTGTATTCCTGATATGACAACACCTTGATTGAGCGATAAAAATTGATGACCCTTGCGTCACGGCTTGATACAACTTGTGTTGTTCTTTTTGGATATAGTTATCGTAAGATTAGCGAAGTAAAAAAGTGCGCGGGAAATGCGCGCTTGCTTCACAACATCAACTTAGAAGTCCTCCAAAATAAAGGAGATCAGGGCATGATCCACGCTGGCAATGCCATTACCGTCCAAATGCTTGAGGACGGAATTGCAGAATTCCGCTTTGACTTACAAGGTGAGTCGGTTAACAAATTCAACCGTGCAACGATTGAAGATTTCAAGGCTGCGATTGACGCAGTTTCCGCTGCTGACATTCAGGGTTTAATCGTGACTTCAGGTAAGTCTACATTTATTGTAGGTGCTGACATTACTGAATTCGGCGATAACTTTGCTCAAGGCGAACAGGCAATTGTTGACTGGGCACTACCAGTTCATGAAATTTTTAACAGCTTCGAAGACCTGGACATTCCTAAAGTTGCCGCGATTAACGGTATGGCACTAGGTGGCGGTTTCGAGATGTGCTTAGTCTGTGACTACCGTGTGATGTCAGAACAGGCGCAAGTCGGCCTGCCTGAAATCAAACTTGGTATCTTCCCTGGTTTCGGTGGTACGGTTCGTTTAAGCCGTCTGATCGGTATCGACAATGCAGTTGAATGGATGGCCATGGCTACTCCGAAAAAACCGGCTGCTGCACTGAAAGATGGTGCGGTTGATGCGGTTGTTGCTGCAGACAAACTGAAAGATGCTGCGATTGACCTGGTGAAACAGGCGATTCACGGCCGTTTAGACTGGCAGGCAAAACGCCAGGAAAAACTGGATCCAATCAAGCTGAACATGCTTGAGCAAATGATGGCGTTCAATACGGCGAAAGGTGCGGTTCTTGCAAAAGCAAACCCTGCTCAATACCCAGCGCCTAAACTATTGCTTGATTCTCTTCAGGCAGGTGCAAGCTTACACCGCGATGAAGCGCTTAAAGTTGAAGCTCAAGGCTTTGCGAAAGCTGCGGTAACTCCACAAGCGGGTGCGTTAATCGGTCTGTTCCTGAACGACCAGGTGGTGAAGAAAACTTCTAAGAAATATGAACAAGGTGCACATCCAGTGAACCAGGCTGCCGTTCTAGGCGCAGGAATCATGGGTGGTGGTATTGCTTACCAGGCGGCAAGCAAAGGCACTCCAATCATCATGAAAGACATCGGTAACCAGCAACTTGCACTGGGTATGTCTGAAGCAAACAAACTGCTGACCAAGCAGGTTGAACGCAAGAAGATGAAGCCGGCGCAAATGGGTGAAACCCTTGCCCGCATCCGTCCTACTTTAAGCTATGACGAGTTTAAAGAAGTCGACATCGTGATCGAAGCAGTAACTGAAAACCCGAAAGTGAAAGGCATCGTACTGAAAGAAACTGAATCCAAAGTACGTGAAAACACGATTATTGCGTCTAACACATCTACGATTTCAATCACGCGTCTGGCTGAAAATCTGGAACGTCCTGAAAACTTCGTCGGTATGCACTTCTTTAACCCGGTACACATGATGCCACTGGTAGAAGTGATTCGTGGTGAGAAGACTTCTGCTGAAGCGATTGCAACGACTGTTGTTCTTGCTCAGAAAATGGGTAAAACACCAATCGTGGTCAATGACTGTCCGGGCTTCCTGGTAAACCGCGTACTGTTCCCTTACTTCGGTGCATTTGACCTGTTACTGAAAGATGGTGCTGACTTCCAGCAAATTGACAAAGTGATGGAAAAATTCGGCTGGCCTATGGGTCCTGCTTACCTGATGGACGTGGTTGGTATCGATACTGGCGTTCACGGTGCAGAAGTCATGGCTGAAGGCTTCCCGGATCGTATGAAACCTGATTTCAAAGGTTCAATCCAAGTAATGTACGAAAACAACCGTCTGGGTCAAAAGAATGACGTTGGTTTCTACAAATACGAACTTGACCGTAAAGGCAAAAAAGCCAAAGTGGTTGATCCAACTGCATACGAGCTTGTGGCATCTGTTGCAACTGCTGAAAAACGCGAATTTGATCCTCAAGAGATCATTGACCGTATGATGCTGGCTTTCTGTAACGAAACTGTTCGTTGCCTGGAAGACAACATTGTTGCAACTCCAGCTGAAGCAGATATGGCGATGATCATGGGTGTAGGTTTCCCTCCATTCCGTGGCGGTCCATGCCGTTATATCGACCAGACTGGTGTAGCTGAGTATGTTGCACTTTGCGACAAATACGCGCACTTAGGTAAGGCTTATGAAGCGCCGCAATCATTGCGCGACATGGCTGCTAACAACAAAAAATTCTACGGTTAAGGAGTGACGTGAATGGCTACTTTAAATCCACGTGACGTTGTGATTGTTGATGGCGTACGTACTGCCATGGGCAAATCGAAAAACGGTATGTTCCGCAATGTACGTGCCGACAGCATGTCAGCTGAACTTATCCGTGCGTTGATGGTTCGTAACGAATTTGACCCGAATGAAGTTGAAGATGTGATCTGGGGCTGTGTGAACCAGACTCTGGAACAAGGGATGAACATTGCGCGTAATATCGCATTGTTAGCTGATCTTCCTAAGACTGTTGCAGGTCAAACGGTTAACCGTCTGTGTGGTTCTTCTATGCAGGCAATCCACACTGCGGCTGCACAGATCGCGACTAACCAGGGTGATATCTTCATCATCGGTGGTGTAGAGCATATGGGCCACGTAGGCATGATGCACGGCATCGACCTGAACCCTGCTGCATCTAAGCACTATGCAAAAGCATCAAATATGATGGGCCTGACTGCTGAAATGCTGGGTCGCATGAACGGCATTACTCGTGAAGAACAGGATGCGTTTGGTGTAGAATCTCACCGCCGTGCCTGGGCTGCGACTGAAAATGGTATGTTCCAGAATGAAATCGTAGGCATTGAAGGTCATAATGCTGACGGTTACAAAGTTCTGTGCGATATCGATGAAGTGATCCGTCCGGATGCGAACCTTGAATCGTTCAAATCTTTGCGTCCAGTCTTCGATCCGAAAGGCGGTACAGTAACTGCAGCAACTTCTTCAGCCTTGTCTGATGGTGCATCTGCAATGTTGCTAATGTCTGCTGAACGTGCTCAAGCTTTAGGTCTTAAGCCACGTGCTGTAATTCGCTCTATGGCGGTTGCAGGCTGTGATGCTGCGATCATGGGTTATGGTCCGGTTCCGGCAACACAAAAAGCGTTGAAACGCGCTGGCCTGTCAATTGCTGATATTCAAACCTTTGAATTGAACGAAGCATTTGCAGCACAAGGTCTGTCTGTTCTTAAAGGCTTAGGCATTTATGATAAGCAAGACATCGTGAACCATAACGGTGGCGCGATTGCATTGGGTCACCCATTGGGTTGTTCTGGTGCGCGTATCACAACAACATTGTTAAACGTGATGGAACAGCAAGATACACAAATCGGTCTTGCGACGATGTGTATCGGCCTAGGTCAAGGTATTGCAACAGTGATCGAACGTGTTTAATTCTTAAATACTTCGAGATAAAAAACCCCGCTTATTGCGGGGTTTTCTTTAGGTTTTTTGATCAGTAGTTATTGTGCGATACAAATCTTTTATATGCATTTAATATGTGTACAGATTTTCTATTTAATTCTGTTTTTGCTTCTTCTATTGGAAGCCCATCTAATTTTAACAATTTTTTTAAAGGTTCTATTAATCCCTCTATAACACTGTTCAATTCAGCTGAGAACTCAAATTCAAGTTCATAAATACATTCTGTAATCTCTTGATATGGCATAGGGTAAAAAGTTTCCCCAGTACTATTATCAATCATATTTATTTCATTACATAAAAAAAGAAACGACTGCAGAATTTGCTGTTGCAGTTCTGCAGTCATTTCAAGTGGTATTAAATGTGATTCTATTAATTCATTAAGAGTAAGAAGCTTTATGGATGTATTATTCACAAAAATTTAACCAATTAGTTCTTCGATATCAGTACTTTCAAGACGTAGTTCTTCTTCTGAATATACAATATTTTTTTCGCCTTTTTTAATATTAGGCTCAGCTCTGATCCAAGATTTTTCCTTATGAGTAAGATTAACTAACTCAAAAGCTTCTTTTTCCACTAAGTTTTGAATTATAAAATCTAGTCTATCTCTTTGCTCAGTACTCAAATTTAAAATATTGGGGTTAAAATCATCGCGCTCAAAGCGGAAACCATTTTCATCATTAATTAGTCGGACAGAAGTTTCTGGTGTACTAATTCGGTTGAATCCATACGAACGAAAACTATTATAAACACTAGGAACTACCGGCCCATATTGCCACTTTTCGATTTTATCCTCAAAAAGTGGAATACCTTTCTTCAAAAAATCACAATAAATATAATAAAGAATTTTTTGAAGTTTAACGTGAGTAAAACTAGTATTTGGAAATTTCTGATTCACATACCAAATAATATAGTTAGCAAAGTTTAGAGCATTCATGTCATACCTCCACTAAATTACCCATAATTAATTTACGCCGTATTATAGATCTCTTTCATAAATCAA
>NZ_DJBE01000071.1:0-45701 GCF_002429925.1 Acinetobacter sp. UBA5984 | reverse complement strand
GAAGACTGCATGCTGAGCCAGTAACTGCTGTGCGGCACTTGTGGCAAGGTAATATGGATCAGCAACTCAGGATTATATTGCCAGGTTTGCTGCGTTACAGGCGTCAGCTCTTTATTCAGCTGCAATAAACGCTCTTTCAGGGATTGCTGTTCCTGCTGACTGCTGAGCCAAGTCGCTTCCTGAGTTTTTCCGACCGGCAAGCGGTCCAGCATCAGCTGTGGCTCAATCTTTTGATCCTGTTGCAGCAGAAAATCCCGAACCTGATACTGTTCCAGTTTATTCAGCAATAAGGGTTCTCGTGAACTTGGCAGATCGGCATATCTCACACTGGAAATACCGACACTTTTCAGGAATAGGCGTGCCGGGAAAATCATGTCACGAATCCACTCATCCCCTTTGAGCACCCGGATTTCTTTCTGCATCAGTGTCGGATAATGGGCATTGATCCAGCTGCTGCGCTTGCCCTCTGCACTGCGAATATATTCTGCTACAGCAAACCACTGAGTCTGATAACGTGGAGTATGAGATTCCACATAACCGATCGGGTCAAAAGGCTGTAATGGATGCACATGATAGAGCTGACGGATATGCTTGGCCACGCTCAAACCATTGAGCTCAACCGTTTCATCGACTTCAGCATCGGGCTGGTCGGAGTGGCAAATCAAGGCAATATGCTGGATCAGTTCTTGCAATGAAGTGGATGGATCACGTGCTTCTCCGTCATCAACATCAAAACCATTATAGAACAGCCATAAATTGTCCTGCGCCAGTAGCAATGCATCCAGAAAAGCACCCTGGTCATCATCCAGACGGGAGCGATCCCCTAGTTGCGGCTTCAAACTGTTCATCAGGTCAAATGGCACCTGCTGATTCCGGCTCGGGAATTTACCAGTATCCAGATTTAGCATCACCACCAGCTTATACGGCAACGGACGGATCTGGCCGATTTGACTAAAGGTAATTTGTCCGGTCGGCTCGGCCTGATCCAGTTGCATCTCCAGCGTATTCTGAATTTCTTCCAGTACATAAGGCAATGGCAGACTTAAGGCGACCAGCTCCTGGCTGGCCTGCGGATCATCCTGATCATGGTAATCGGCCAACGTCAGCATCCGCATCTGCTTGTCAATGATTTCTGCGACCGTCTTTAAGGACTCAACCCCGGCTTCACGGAACTCATTCAAGTCTTCACGCAGATATTCCAGCCAAGTTTTTACCGGGGTACGTTGTCCCTGTTCATGCAAAATCAGCCAGTCACGGCGCTGTACCAGATCCTGATAAATCTGGATCAGAGTCGAAATGAGAGGAAAATCACTACTCAAGACCTGAGCATAGCTTAAGGTGTCCTGAAACAGAGCATGTTCTGGCACTGCAAGTCCAAGTGCCAGCCGATCCAGCGCAAACTTAAAACTGAAGCGGTAGTCTTCATCACCGGCAGTCAGGCTTTGCTGTAAATGCTGCTGATCCAGACCGCGTTTAAAGCCCGCTTCACCCAGTAACTGCAACATGCGCTCAACTTGGGTATAGTCCAGTGCATAAAGTTGCTGGGTGGCATTCAGGCTGAGCCAGTCGGCAAAATCTTCGATACTGAAACGTTGATGCACCAGCTGAATCCGGCCCAGTACCGCGCGCCAGGCATTGCTGACATCGAGTCGGGACACCCCGGCAATCTGAATCGGTAAATATAGATTATCTTTTTGCAGACGCTGGCTATTACCTTCCCGTTCTCGCGGTGGTGGTGCAAAGACACTCCGAATCGCCGGCTCCAGCTCTTTCAAGTTCGGGGCCAGCACCAGAATATCGCTCGGCTGACGTGGGGCATCTTCGGTACCTTGAGCCAGCCAGTGAATCATCTGTTCTTTTAAAACTTCCAGTTGGCGCAGTGAAGAATGGCAGACATGGATCTGCACCGAATCATCGTCTGATTTGAGCGGATACTGGTGTTTTTCCGGTTCCAGCAGGTACAGAATATCCGACTGGATTTTGGCCAGTAACTTATCCTGATATTCATCCACGAAAGCATCGGCCCAGAGACCTTCTTCACCTGAAGACAGTTTGGATAATAACGAGAAATGATCACGCGCCTGCTTGCCAAAGCGAGTCAGCAAGGGATGACGCGATTCCCGGTCTTCGGCATTAAAGTTCAGCTGAAAGGCTGCAAAGAAATGCTGGATTTCGGTATCAGTCGGCAAACGTCCCTGAGATTTTTCAAATTTCCTGATGAAACGTTCCTGCACGCCAAGGTCATAACGCGCTTTCCAATCCGGATCGACGCTGTCAGCCCAGTATTCCTGTGAAGGGTTAAAGTGGAAAATATAAATATCGATGTATTGACCGAGACGGCGCAAGAAATCCAGCTGACTCGGTGGCAATTCTAGCAAGGTAAAGACCACGACCTGTTCTGGCAAACGTTTTAAAGCCTGTGCCTGGGTATCTTCATTTTCTAGACGTTCCCAGTACATCTGTTCGATGTCCAGAATCTTGGCATAATCATCCTGAAAGACATGCTGCCACAACCAGCGCTGCCAGGCTTCCAGTTCGCGTGCCTGAATCTTGACGAAGTCTGCCACCGGAATTTCATGGCCATTTTCATCTTTAGGAATATAGATCATCTGCTCAAGATCGAGCGCGATATCCTGCCCCCAGGACGCTAACCAGTTGGTGGGACAACGGCATTCCTGTGGCGGGCAATTCCGCGCGCAATAACCACGATAATCCATATAATGGCTAAACAGGCGCGAGACCTGTTCAGATACCCAGTACAGCATGCTTTGTTTTTTCAGCTGCTTCTCTGTGCCCTGTTCCAGACGATCTGCGCTGTCATAAATCCGTTTGATAATCGAATACAGCGGATGATCGGCCTCTAATAGAATCTGCTCAGGCAAAATACATTTACGTAGTGCCTGGAATACCCGCCATTTAATAATAATTCGCGGAATATTGGCTTCACGAACCTGCTCAACTTCTTTGGGATTATTTAGCACCCACTGATAGGAAGTCCACTGAAAGGCACGGATCCGATGATGAAACTGAGTATTGGCACTGATGCCCTTTTTTTCGGCAATTTTCTGGGTCAGCCAAGTCTCCACTGCAGGAGACGGCACAATAAAATGCCGCGGCTGTAACACGGCCAAGGGATTTTTTGCGCTCTGGTTGACGATACGCAGCATACTATCCAAAAGCACATCAATGCGTTGACTCTGAATAACATGAATTGCCATCGTTTCCCCTGAAAAATGAGATGGAGCAGTACTACAAAATGATAAAGATTATTTACTATACTTACTGAACTGTCTATGTCACTTTAAAACTCATACTTCAGTCAAAAAAGTTCTTTGAAAAAAGCATCTTATTGATGTTTTAACAGAAAAAAACAACATCTAGCTTTAGGTAATGCCCATGAAATTAGACAAAATTCCAGATCGTATCGATCCAAGTTTAGATTTAGACAGAATTCGCAACGAGTGCTTAGAGCTAACCAAAAAACGTGCCTATTATTCTGCCGGAGCAGCTGTGATTCCAGTGCCATTTCTGGACGTGGTCATTGATGTCGGCATTCTGTCGCAACTGATTCCGGAGATCAATGCCCGCTTTGGTCTGGCCCCTGAACAGATCAGTGTGTTTGATCCTGCAACCAAGCAGGTGCACTGGAATGAACTGCGTAAACGCGGAATCGAGTTTTCCGGTCTAGTAGTGGCACGTACAGCAGTCAAAAAATCTTTGAACAATGTTGCAGCGAAAGTGATCACAAAGCAAGTCACAAAATTCATTCCACTCGGTGGTCAACTGGTAGCCGCGAGCCTCGGTTATTTTGTCATGAAGAAAATTGCTGAAGCGCATGTGGAAGATTGCTATCGCACAGCAAAAAATATTCAGCAAAAACAGATTGCTCAAGGCAAATAAATTTCCCACCCCATTTTTTATCCCCAAACTTTTCAAAACTCAGGCAGATTAATCTGCCTGAAGCTGCTTTAAAATCGTTTTTAAAATTTCGACCCGAGCGGTGTTTTTATCATCAGTGGCGATAATATGCCACGGTGCCTGTTCTGTCGATGTACGTTCAAACATGTCAGCTGCCGCTTTTAAATAATCATCCCAACGTTCCCGGTTACGCCAGTCCTCATCGGTGATTTTAAAACGCTTATGCGGGGTGTCTTCACGCGCCTTGAAACGGGTTGCCTGCTCTTCTTGGGAAATCGCCAGCCAGAACTTAATAATCACGGTTTGATGGTTAATCAGGCTCTGTTCAAATCGGTTAATTTCATCATAGGCCCGCTGCCATTCTGCCGGACTGGCAAAGCCCTCTACCCGTTCTACCAGCACCCGGCCATACCAGGAACGGTCAAAAATACAGATATCATCATCAGTTTGCAGCTTGTTCCAGAAACGCCATAAATAAGGACGATTCAGTTCATATTTTTCCGGCGCCCCAATGGTCTGAATTTCATATTCACGGGGATCTAGCTTTTTCACAATTCGCTTGATCGCTCCGCCTTTGCCTGCTGCATCCATCCCTTCAAATAGCAAAATCACATTGCGCGGGTCTGAGCGCAGCGCCTTGGCCACCTGAGGAGACAGTTTTTTCAGTTCTGCCTTATAATCCTCTGTCTTGGCAAGTTCTTGCGAAGGATGCTGCAATAATTCTGGAATTTTGGCCTGTTTCCATCGTCCCTTGGCCCGAACCGGATGATTGGGACAATGTTTTAGCGCCTGCAAAATATGCTGCGCAAACTGCTGGTCACGCCGTTTTTCATCTTCTCCATCAATGATCAGCCAGTCTTCGTCTTTAGTAAACCGCTCTCGCAAACGTTGCACGGTGTCGTACTTTTTTTTGTCGCGCCAGTCCAGGCCATGCAGTTTGTGCCATTGCATTTCACTTGGATCAATCTGATCCAGGCGTTTTTGCAGCGTTTTCCAGGGTAAGTCGAACCAGACCTTGACCACATCAACATAGTTATTTTTTAGATCCTGCTCAAAGACACGCATATCTTCCAGATAGGCATCAAACTGGACATCATCAATGGCACCTGTCTGCATCGTGGTTCTGAGCAGATCACTGTACCAGTTACCAAACAAGACCATGATCTGGCCTTGGGCCGGAATAAACCGTGTATAGGGCTGCCAGAAAGTCTGTTTTTCTCCTAATACTTGCGGCTGATCGGCTTTCACCTGCATATAACGAGGATCTACCCATTCACGTAACTGTTTGACTGCTTCACCCTTACCTGCCAGCTCGATTCCATTGACCAGAACAATCAGGCTTTTGCCATTTTTCTGTCCCTGGATTTTTCTCAGATCATACTGGGCATTGATCAGCGCAAGGGATAGCTCATCTTCATCCATTAACTGGAAACTTTGTTCTTCTGTATGCATGGAGATCCCTCATCTTTTATTCTTGTGGGCAGTATAGCGAGGAGTCTGAACGCAAAAATAGCGTTAGCAACGTTTTTCACACGATTAGATTGTCTGTTTAAACAGCAAATTGACATTCAAATAAGGAATCATTGATCAATTTGTCATAGCGAGATTGCGCCACACCCTCTAAGATTCTGAGATCGAAAAATCATATTTGAAAATACATGTCCAAACTTGCTCGATTAGATGAACTCTTAGAACAGTATTATCAGCTGAAGTATCACACTCAGCCTGAAATTTTAAGCCGTTTACAGGATGTGCAGTCATGGCAAAAGGCACGGATGCAGCGTAGCCATCATCAGCATTTTTCTGAAAAAAATAACCAGCTGATGGCTGAATATTTTCTGAACCGGCTCTACGGCGGCTCGGACTTTGATGCACTGGCCGAGCAGATTGCACGACTGATGAAATATGCGCACAAGGCAGAAAAAATGATTCCGGAAAATGCCCTGAAAACCGGAACCTCAGGCGTAGAACTGGCGATTCTGGCGGTACAACTGGATGAACAGGTCGCAATCCAGCTTTTAGAGGATTACCCTGCCAACGCACCATTGACCGATGAAATGATGCGTGTGACTTATCTGAAACTGGATCAGGGTGAGGCGCGCTTGAAACAGCTGGCATTGCTGGATCAGCTGGGTGTCAGCCTGGACAAATATATGCGTTCCTTTGTGGTTTATACCGCCTTCAAGATGTGTAAAGGCGCAGCCAATAAATATCATTTTCAGGTGATGTATGAGTTTATGCAGGACGGTTTCCAGGCCATGAAACCGTTAAAATCGGCAGAAAAATTCGTGCACGACTTTACTGCGATTGAACGCGGTATTATTGATAAGGTGCATTCAGGTGATCCAACGCCATTTCAATAATAGATGCCTTTCCCATGCCTAATGAGGAAAGTTTATGGTTCTGCCTGATCCTGATATTTTCAGGTTCTTAGGGCAGGCCATCGCCAGTGATAAATCATATGAATTATTCGATCACTGGCAGTGAAGATTTCCGCCCATATTCCTATTTTTCTGTATATTATTCATAACAATTGCATCATGATTGCTGAATAACATCCAAGAATCTGTCATTATGCAGGCAATGCAAGATTAACCCGATTGATATGTTAGGAGTGACTCCAATGTCGAATGAAAATCAAACGCCTACCCCTACACCCGAGTCGGCACAACAGACAGACAAAGTGAGCCCATTCTTAACCACTCCGCTTCCGCAAGGCGCTCCACAAGGTCAGCAACAATCTCTAGAACAACGCCTGACCGATACGCCTGTGACTGGAACTGTCCCTAAATATAACCTGCCACGCGGTGCCAATACCGATAACGTCGGTCCAACCACGCACTTCGGCTACAAGACTGTGAGCAGTGACGAAAAAGCCCAGAAAGTGGCTGAAGTATTCCATTCGGTGGCCAGCAAATACGACATCATGAATGACCTGATGTCATTCGGTATCCACCGTCTATGGAAACGTTTTGCGATTAATATGTCAGGTGTGCGCCGTGGCCAGCATGTGCTGGATATTGCGGGCGGTACAGGTGACCTGGCTAAAGTATTTAGCCGTGAAGTAGGCCCTACCGGCCATGTGGTACTGTCTGATATTAACGAATCCATGTTGAATGTTGGCCGTGACCGTCTGATTGATGCCGGCTGTACCAATGTTGATTTCGTTCTGGCGAATGCGGAAACATTAGAACCATTTGCCGATAACAGCTTTGATCTGGTAACGATTTCTTTTGGTCTGCGTAACGTCACCGATAAAGATGCAGCACTGGCTGCGATGTATCGCGTACTTAAGCCAGGCGGCCGTTTACTGATTCTGGAATTCTCTAAACCAGTCTTCGAGCCATTCTCAAAACTCTATGACCTGTATTCATTCACCGCTTTACCAATCATGGGTAAAATCGTGGCGAATGATTCAGAAAGCTATAAATACCTGGCTGAATCAATCCGTATGCATCCAGACCAGCGTACTTTAAAAGGCATGATGGAAAATGCTGGCTTCCAGAACTGTGATTACCACAACCTGACCGGTGGTATCGTTGCCGTTCACCGTGGCTTCAAGCTTTAAGGGTCGTACCCGATATGTGGTCACTTCTCGCCCTCGGTGCTGTTGAACGCCTGATTCATCATATGATTGATCTGGATGCGATTACCCGCATTCAGATCAATACTTTGGCTGGCAAAATGCTGCGGGTGGTCATTGCTTCACCGCAGCTGTCTGTCGATGTCTTCTTTGATGAGGGCAAGGTTCGTCTGGAGCCAACGCCAAGCGGTCATACTGAAGACTCTTCGATATTTGAACAGCGCCCTTATGAAGCCAATAATGTTCAAACTCCTGAAGCAACGGCGACGCTACAGGTGAGCAATGTCGTAGAGCTGCTCAAGCTGCTGCTTGCTGATGAAGTCGGCAATATTCCACTGCAAGGTGACTATAAACTTCTGCAAGAAATCCAGCGCATCATGCAGCAGGCAGAACCTGATCTGGCGGCGCATTTAAGTCCTTGGATTGGCCCTGCTCTGGCGCATGAAATTGGCAAGTTGCAGCTGGCTCCGAAGCATTTAAAACGCACTTTAGAAAGCCAGTTATTTTTCGCTGAAGATGCCCTGAAAGAAGATAGTGGCCTTTTTGCCCCGCGCTGGCAAATGGATGACCTGAATCAGGATACTCGCATCCTGAATCAGAATTTGGATCGCGTTGAAGCCAAAATCAGTCAGCTTCAGGCACAGATTGAATCTGACGATTCTACTGATCAGCCATTTACTCCTGCTACACCTCATATTCCTTCTCAATACTAGGTACACCGCTTTATGATTCCGCATGTTTCACGTCTACTCGAACTTTGGCGCATCGCCGCGCACTATAGACTCGACACGTTGTTTCCTGCGGAAGAACTTCCTGAAAAAGCCCGGCATATTTTATCTTTGATCCGTATGCATCCAGCAGCCTGGTCCAGCCGTGAGCGTAAGAATCCACTCAAGCTGAAACTGGCACTGGAAGAAATGGGACCGCTGGCGATCAAGCTGGGACAATTGCTTTCGACCCGTCGTGACCTGATTCCGCCTGAAGTACTACAACAACTGGTCCTGTTACAGGATCAGGTCAAGCCCTTTGATAATGATGTCGCCAAGATGCGTATTCAGGAATCCTTAAAAGCGGATGTAAATACTCTATTCGCCCGATTTGATGTTCAGCCATTGGCAGCAGCTTCGATTGCACAGGTGCATACTGCTGCCCTGCATGATGGCCGTGAAGTAGTGGTCAAAGTGACCCGCCCGAATATTCGTCAACAGATCTTGCAGGATTTTGAGATTCTAAGCTGGCTGGGTGATTTTCTGGAAAAGCGTCTGGAAGCAGCGCGTGCCCTACACTTGTCTGAAATTATTCAGGACTATCGCCAGATCATTCTGAATGAGCTAGACCTGACTCTGGAAGCGGATAATACCCGCCGTATGCGTCATTACTTCACTGGCTCCAGCATGATGTATGTGCCTGAAGTCTATATGGACAGTAAGGACGTGCTGGTAGCAGAACGGATTACCGGTGTTCCGATTTCGGATATTGCCACCTTTGATGAACTGGGTATGGACCGTGCTGATCTGGCACGTAAAGGTCTAACCATCTTCTTTACTCAGGTGTTCCGCGATAACTTCTTCCATGCTGACATGCATCCGGGCAATGTCTTTGTCGAAACTATCAATCCGGCCAATCCGCGCTTTATTGCGCTGGACTGTGCGATTATGGGCGAGCTGTCCAAACATGACCAGATGACCGTGGCACGTATGTTGTTGGCGGTCATGAACAGCGACTTCATGCAGCTGATTCAGATTGTGCATCAGGCAGGCTGGATTCCGCCAGGTACCGATCAGGACGCGCTAGCACGCGAAATGCGTCGTACCGTGGGTCCAATGGTCTCCAAGCCAATGCATGAGCTGGACTTTGCCGGGATTCTGATTCAGGTCATGGACATCGCCCGTCGTTTCCATCTGGAAATCCCGCCACAACTGATGTTGTTACTGAAAACATTGGTTCATGTAGAAGGTCTGGGCACAGACTTATATCCTGAACTGGATATCTGGAGTCTGGCTAAACCGATCCTCACCGATTGGGTCAAAGCCCAGATGAATCCGCAAAAGAATATTAAAGAACTGGGGCAAAAAATCCCGGATCTGCTTTTGGGTGCGCAGGATTTACCGACCCTGATGATCGACAGCCTGAATGGCCTGAAAAACCAGTCTGCCTGGCATGCCAAACAGCTCAATGAATTGCAAAGCATGCGTCTGCAAATGGAACATCAGCAAAAGCGTAGCTGGATTTTTGGCAGCATCATGGCTATCCTGCTTTCAATTGCGATTATTTCACCATGGTTTGTATCAGTGATTCTGATTGTGCTAGCAAGCATACTCGCAGTCTGGCGGATTGCAAAATAACTGAATAATCTTCTTAAAAGACCTGACATTGTTCAGGTTTTTTTATTTTTCTCCTTCCCTATGACTGCAAAGTCACCTTAGGGTACATCTTGCCATTGGGCTCTGTGACCAGATGCTTAAAATATGTCCTTATTGGTCAAATATGGGTTGAACCTTTATGCAGATTTTACAAAAACATGCGCCTGCTCTGAACATCCGCGCTGGGCATCAGGCTCGTGAGCTGATTCTGAAAGAAGGTTTGCAACCCGAACAGGTCGATATTGTGCCAGGTGCCGCAGGCGGCCCCAAAGGCATCGGTATTCAGGGGCTGGATCAGGCAATTTTTGGTGAATTCTTTCCACGCGCTCCTCAGCGTAGAACCTTAGTCGGTTCATCCATTGGCAGCTGGCGTTTTGCCAGTGTCGCGGCCTGGGGAGCCAAAGCAGGCACTGAACGTCTTGCCGACTTGTATACCGATCTATACTTCCACAAGAAAATGACTCGCCAAGAAGTCAGTGACGTCTGTCGTGGCATGCTGCTGGATCTGGTACAAGGCAAAGAAACCGATCTGGTGAATCATCCGGATTATCATCTGACGGTATTGTCGATCAAAGCCCAGCACATTTTTCAGAGTGATAAGGCGCTCCCCCTACTCGCCTCTGTAGCCGGAATTGTCGGTACTACCGCTGTGGCACGTAAACACAGCCGCCATTTTATGCAACGTGTGATCAGCCAACCGAATACAGGTGAACAGTTTAAAATTGCCGATGATGGATTTACCACACATTATCATGCCCTGACTGAGCAAAGTGTTTTGTCATGGCTGATGGCCTCTGCTTCTATTCCGGGCGTGATGGCAGCGGTCAATAATATTCCGGATGCACCGCAAGGTTATTATCGCGATGGCGGTCTGATTGACTATCATATTGACCTGCCGTTTCAGAGCAAAGGCATCGTGCTGTATCCGCATTTTACTGACAGCATTACTCCTGGCTGGTTCGATAAACTGTTTAAACGCACGGCAAGCCCGGAAAATCAGGCACGAACTTTGCTAATTTCACCCTCTCAGGAATATTTGCAAAGTTTACCTTTGGGTCGTTTACCGGATCGTAAGGACTTCACTTTGAAAGGTTTGGATCAAACCCAGCGGATTCAGCTCTGGAAGCAATGTATTGCTGAAAGTCAGTGCCTGGGAGATGAATTTCTGGAGCTGGTCGAGAAGCAGAATTTTGCCGATGTGATGCAAAGCCTGTAATGGGCGCAGTCTGCCCGAATTGTTTGTATAATTGCCTTAATTTTTTGAACTGTTGAGATTTATGCAGAAATTTTTTAGTGATCCTGCAATATGCATGTATAGCCTTTGGACTTTATCTGATTTATAGCGTTACCATGTCGCTGTATACCCAGCAATTTGAGCTGATGGAACTGGTGGCAGATATTGGTACCATTCTGATCTGTCTGGATTTGGGTGTGTTCTTATATACCAGTAAAGGCAAACAAGGCATCACCATGGAAGAGTATGCTAAACAGCTAGAACAACCACCGTCTAAACTGGTTTATGTGACACGTAAACTGGGACATCTGGGTATTTTATTGATTATTACCAGCTGGATTGTTCCGATTATTAATAGCTAATCCAAAATAAAAAACCTCCCGATTGGGAGGCTTTTTTTAAATTTCTTTGAGATGACAGGCTTTTAAAAATTGATATGTTGAATCATACAATTCACTCGGTCTGGTCCAATCATTATCATCTACATTCGGTAGGTAAATCACCACTCCTTGACGCGCACGAGTCAACAAAACACGATAAGTATTCAGTAGATATTTTTGCTTTTCCATCTGATTGATGTTCTGCCATTTTGTTCCTTTAAATGCTTGATAACACCAACCATCCTTAAAGTAAAAATTAATATCCCACGCAACACAGCAGTAATCTAATTCTAATCCTTGAACATCAAATTCTGTGGCGACATCTTCTAAGTAATATGAAGAACGTACATCAATTGTAGAATTCAAAAACCAATCAGATGGTGTGATTTTATTTTTAACATCAATCCCCTCTGCTTTGAGTCTTCTTGCGCCTGAGCTCGCAACCATGCCGTAACGCTCTGTCCCTTTAGCTTGTTGTTTTAGCCACGACTTGGCTCTTTCCAAGTTCCTTGTTAAAACAATTGGATAGGATTGTATAACTTGGCTATAAATATGTTGTGCTTTCGTCGCATCCCCATCTAAAATTGCTTGGACAAGTTCAGCAACTCTTTCACTTCTAAACGACCTTACTGATACCGCCAAATGTAAATCAGGTTCTTTATTACCATGCTGAATTAAATGATGCTTTCGGGTTTGATCTTGTATATAGACACGATCCTCTAAAATTTTCTCAGAATAATAAATCTGCCATTCAGGATAATGCTGTTGTAAAGCATCTAACCATTCGATAACCCCTGCTTCTCCAGTGTTAATCTCTTGACCGCCACCGATCAAACAAATAATCACACACCAATCTGTGTGCCGATCCATTACCTCAATCAAAAATTGTGGTTCAGATTTATCAAAGCTCTGAATTCCCTTTTTTTGCTTCATAAAGTTAGAAACTTGTTCTTTGCGCCAAGCTCTTTGTGCCTCATCAAATACCACCACTTTTTCAATAGGAGCTTCTAATGACCTTAAGTACTCATCTCGAAAGTGATGGATATTTTGAATAAAAGCTTTTGCTTTTCTTTCAGCACTTGATCTGGTTTCAAGTTGACCTTCAGTTTTTGCTGTTTCGACTGTTTGTCGAATCAGCGCTTCCCTTAGCACATCAACAAGTGGGCCATTGCCCGAGAGAAAAACTGAATGTTCTGATTCGTCTTTTTTTAGTCGCTGGTTAGCAATATTCAGCCCTGCTAATGTTTTTCCAGCACCCGGTACTCCTGTAAGAAAACAAATTGCCTTATGTCGTTTTTCTTTTGTTGTTTCAATAATATGTTCAATACGTGCTGAAGTTATTTTTAAATTAATCGCCCCTGCATCACTTCTGGAAATATCTTCAACTTGATGTCCTTGATAAAGTGCTTTCGCTGCTTCAATGATTGTGGGTGTCGGTCTATAGCTGGCTTGATTCCACTCTTGGATATTAATGTCCATACCCACATCATAATGCGCAAGAGCCTGTAGAATCATTTGGTTTAAATTGTACTGATGACAACAAATGGGTGCTCCAAGATCATCTACATCCTCCCAAATGATCTCTTGTGTATCCGCTTCAGTAGCTATAAGAATTGGAATAATTTTTTTATCATGACTTTGTGAATGAAAATTCTTTAAATCCAAGCAATAATCAATCACCTGATTTTTTGCAGTTGTAGAGTAAAAACTTTCCCCAACCTTAAACTCAATAACAAAGATTAAATTACGAATAATCAGAATATTATCAGCACGCTTCCCCATTCGAGGAATGCTGTACTCAAAGTAAAGATGACCCTTTGCTATACCAACTAAATTTGCTTTTAAAATATCTATTTGTGCTAACCAAGCATTTTTCTGTAAATCTTCAAGTGCAAATTCATGATGCTGTGCCAAATTACCTAAGATTAAGTCATTTGAGCTAGATAAAAAATCTTGGATGGAACTTTGATAATAACTTCTTAGCATTTTTAGATTCTTTGAGATTTTTTAATATTGTCGATATGAAAAACCTCCCAAAAGGGAGGTTTTTCGTTTAGAGCCTAAAGATTATTTCGAACCTTTAATCCCGGCTTGAAGTAATAGTGCTCCTAAACCACCAATTTTATTTTCTTGTGGTTTAGCCGCTTGAGGTTTCTTGCCATGCGGGCGGTCACCTTGTGGACGTGCATGCTGTGGACGTTTGCCTTGTGGCTTGCGCTCACCGCGTTGCTCATTGTCACGACGTGGTTGACGTGGTGCTTTCGCTGGCGCTTCCGAACCTTCAGGACGCATCGACAGATTGACACGGTTACGTTCCACATCAACGTTCAGTACACGAACTTGTACGATTTGACCTGGTTTTACCACTTTATGCGGATCAGCCACAAATTCATTGGCTAATTCAGAAATATGTACCAAACCATCCTGATGTACACCAACATCCACGAAAGCACCGAAGTTAGTCACATTGGTGACTACGCCTTCCAGCTGCATGCCTTCAGTCAATTGAGACACTTCAGTAATATCATCACGGAATTTTACGGTACGGAATTCTGGACGTGGGTCACGGCCTGGTTTTTCTAGTTCAGCCAAAACGTCCTGAACGGTTGGCAAACCGAATTTATCATCAACAAACTCTTCTGCATTGACCTGGCGAATGATTTCAGTATTGCCAATAATATCTTTTACAGTCGTTGATTTCGCTTCAACAATTTTAGATACCAGTGGATAAGATTCAGGGTGAACTGCAGACGCATCTAATGGTTCTGAACCTTGCTGGATACGCAAGAAACCCGCTGCCTGTTCAAAAGTACGTTCACCTAGACGTGGCACTTTTTTCAGATCCTGACGGTTATCAAAACGGCCATTTTCCTTACGGAAGTCCACGATTTGCTGCGCAATTGATTTGTTCAGACCTGCGATATAGCCCAAGATCGCAGCAGATGCAGTATTCACATCTACACCGACCGAGTTCACACAGTCTTCAACCACTGCTTCAAGGGTTTTTGCCAGACCGGTCTGGTTTACATCATGCTGGTACTGACCTACACCGATTGATTTAGGATCGATTTTCACCAGTTCTGCTAATGGATCTTGCAGACGGCGTGCAATTGATACTGCACCACGGATCGATACATCCAGTTCAGGCAATTCCTGAGAAGCCAGTTCAGATGCTGAGTAAACAGAAGCACCCGCTTCTGAAACAGAAACACGAGTCAATTTCAGGTCGCTATTTGCAGCCATCATTTCAGCAATTAACGCTTCAGTTTCACGGCTTGCCGTACCATTACCGATTGCAATCAGGTCAACATTAAATTCGCGACAAAGACGTGCCAATTCAGTCAGTGAACCTTCTTTATCATCTTTCGGTGCAAATGGGTAAATGGTGCTATATGCCAATACATCACCTGATTCATTCACCACTGCCAGTTTTACGCCAGTACGGATGCCAGGGTCTACACCCAGAGTTGTACGGGCACCTGCAGGCGCAGAAAGCAATAAATGACGCAGGTTTTCAGCAAAGACCTGCATTGCTTCAGCTTCAGCAGCCAGACGTTTTTCAGTCAATAATGAATGTTCGATCGTTGGACGAACTTTACCAAGCCAGAACAGTTTCGCAGTTTGCTTTAAGAAATCCTGACGGGATTGCGGCTGAATGGTATCCAGGTTGTATTCAGTTTCAATACGTGCCAATGGTGCATCATCTTCGCCATCTACTTTAAGGCCCAGTACATTTTCCTGACGGCCACGTAGCATTGCCAATAAGCGATGCGAAGGTACCTTGTTCAGATTTTCAGAGAAATCGAAGTAATCACGGAATTTTTTACCAACTTCTTTTTTCTCTTCGCTAGCGACCAGACTTTTCAGCACAGCCGTTTTAGCAAACATTGCTTTAAGCTCAGTGGTCAATGCAATATTCTGTGCCCAGTCATCAATCAGGATGTGCTGGATCGCATCGAACTGGCTTTCCTGATCTGGATAATCTTCATGGCTAAAGCCCGCTAAAGCTTCTGCTGGATCCACGGCTTCAGTAAAGATTTTCTCTGCAATCGGACCTAAACCGGCTTCTTTGGCTTTAAACGATTTGCTGGTACGTTTTGGACGGTATGGTGCGTAAATTTCTTCTAGGGCATTTTTAGTTTCTGCCGCATTCACCCGTGCCAATAAATCATCAGATAATTTATTTTGTTCTTTTAGTGATTCGATCACCTTTTCACGGCGTTCATACAAATCACGCAAATACGATAAACGTGTATCGAGCTGGCGTAGTTGCGTATCGTCTAAGCCCTGCGTTACTTCTTTACGGTAACGTGCAATGAAAGGAACGCTGGCACCCTCATCAATCAGTTTGATGGCAGCTTCTACTTGATTTGGACGTACGGCAAGTTCTTTTGCCAACTGCTGAACTAAGTCAGTCATCGTGTTTGATCCCACAAGGATAAGTACTAAATGGCATGATTATAAAGACCAGGTCTATAAAATCCACCATTGTTTTTATTAATTTATATAAGCTTTAGATAACCGTATACGATCGTTTTCCAGTTTTTCCACTAAAGTTTGCATGAACTTTGCATTTTATTCTTGTTCCAGGACGATTTTTTCGCATATAGATGTATATATTTGGTATCTATGTCTTGATTTTAACTGCAATATTTGATGCTTTAGAGCATAGTCAATAATAGTAATGAATCGTATACTCAAAGCATATTTCATTTTTTGTTTATGACGACAATAAAGAATAAAGGAGCACCTCATGAGTTTAGTGGTACCTGCTGAAAAACCTGATGCTGTACATACCGAAACCGACCGGGTCGAGCGCATCCTGGTTGTCGATGATGATGTGCGTCTGCGTACCCTGTTACAACGTTTCCTTGAAGATAAAGGCTTCGTCGTTAAAACTGCGCACGATGCTACCCAGATGGATCGACTATTACAGCGGGAACTGTTTTCTCTAATTGTGCTCGATTTTATGTTGCCTGTAGAAGATGGCCTCAGTATCTGTCGTCGCCTACGCCAGTCGAATATTGATATTCCAATCATTATGCTCACCGCACGTGGTAGCGATTCAGATCGTATTGCAGGTCTGGAAGCCGGTGCGGATGATTATCTGCCTAAACCATTTAATCCAAATGAATTGCTGGCACGTATCCGTGCAGTTTTGCGTCGTCAAGTCCGTGAAGTTCCAGGCGCTCCTAGCCAGCAAATGGAAGTGGTATCCTTTGGTCCATGGTCACTGGATCTGTCTACTCGTACCCTGACTCGTGAGGGCCAGGTAGTGACCCTGACCACTGGTGAATTTGCAGTATTAAAAGCGCTGGTACAACACCCACGTGAACCTTTAACTCGTGACAAGCTGATGAATCTGGCGCGTGGCCGTGAATGGGGTGCGATGGAACGTTCAATTGACGTTCAGGTATCACGCTTACGTCGCCTAATTGAAGAAAACCCTGCCCGTGCGCGTTATATTCAAACCGTTTGGGGTGTCGGTTATGTATTTGTTCCAGATGGTGCTGAATAATTTTCTTATTAGAAGAAAGTAAAATATTCGTCCGTCTATCAATTTAGTTTTGAATTACGTGACAAATTCATTCGCAACTGTTTGAGGCAGGAGGTATTCATCTCTAATGTTTCTGCGATAAATTGATTACTTGCCGCAATTTGACGAGTTTTGCGAATGAAAATGGTTTTGCCTACTTTTGCCGAAACAAAAGTAGGTCGAACCGAAGGTTTTAACCTATATCTAAATTACAGATGGTTTGACTCCGGTGTGATAAGGCCTTTTAATCAACTCATAATCATTTGCTGAAGTCATAGCACAGGATTGCTCAGTGAAACTCGACCCCATCGACCCACAAAAATTTACCGATTTTGTCAGCTACTCAGAAAAAAAACGCACCCCTTGGGAACGCTTTCTGGACAAAATCAAGCCGCGCTCTGCAGCAATGCGAACCACTGTACTGGTGGTCTTTGTGGTCTGTTTCAGCCTGTTCATGTCAATCTGGTTTTTCTGGCGCACGCTCTACTTACCTGAAATTCAGCAACACGCGCGGTATCTGGCTATGGAGCTGGAAATTCTCAATAATCCGGACCTGCGTCTTTATCACAAGGAACAAGAAGTCGATATTGATACCTGGCTCAAAAACCGGATCGGAATCGAATATGTCACCAATCCAGCCGAATATCCAAATGTAAAAGACAAGGTCATTGCCGAATTCTTTACCAACCAGATTGAGACCAAACTGGCCAAAGAATTAAGAATCGAACAGGCGACCGTTTATTTCCAGTTTAAGCCAAGTCCACGCATCTGGATCCAAACTCCTGAAATGAACGGCAACTGGGTACGTGAACCTCTTAAGACCTATGCCAACTATAGCCCTGAACTGATTCTAGGCTGGCTGCTTGGTACGCCACTCATTGCCGGCATTATTATTCTGACTCTAGTTCGTCAGCTGAACCGTCCTTTACGCCGCTTGCAGAATGCAGCAAACAGCTATAGTAAAAATGGTTCCGCCCCTTATCTGGATACCAATCATGGTCCGCTGGAAATCCGTCAGGTGAATCATGCCTTTAACCAGATGATTTATACCTTGGATCAAACCGAGCGTGATCGTCGGATCATGCTCGCGGGGATTTCACATGACCTGCGTACCCCGTTGACCCGTATCCGTCTTAGCGCAGAAATGATGCCGGATGAAGACTTTCTCAAGGAAGGTCTGATTTATGACGTCGAGGATATGGATGCGATTTTAAATCAGTTCATTTCCTATATGCGGGATGGCTCCGATGAAGAACTGCAAGAAACCAATGTCAATGTGCTGTTGCAGGAACTGGTCAAGCAGTTTAAGCCACTTGATATTCGCTTTACACCTCAGGAAATACCGCTGGTTGAAGTACGCAGCATGTCACTGAAACGTCTGATCGGCAACCTGATCAACAACTCGAAACGCTATGGTGCGGAACCGATTGAGCTGGCTGCCTATGTGCAGGACCATAAACTGATGATCAGTGTGGCCGATCATGGTGAAGGGATTCCGGAAGACCAGATTGAAGCACTGATGCAACCCTTTGTTCGTGGAAATTCTGCGCGTACCGTACAAGGTAGTGGTCTGGGTCTGGCAATTGTCAAACGTATTGTTGATATTCACTCAGGTGAGCTGCATATCCAGAATCGGCCTGAAGGTGGTCTGGAAGCCATTATCGCCTTACCCCTGAAAACCGCAGATTCAGAGGCACCTGCTGCTCCAACTACCTTGGATAAAATTCGTCAAACGCTCACTGATCACTTCTAGTAAGTGATCATAAAATCAACAAACGACTTTTTAGTATTTCTATACAATTCATTTTAATTTTTAATAATTCAATTATTTAAAAAACATCATTTTTCATTATACCTACATTTAGCTAAAAAATTAGACCTTAGCCTAACACCTATGCAAAATACATTTTTTGATCGGTACAATCCGTATCATTATTTAAGAATTTATGAGAGTTGAAATGTCTTTAGATCGTATCCGTTTAGCCTCCCTACACAACAAAGTCATCAGCCCTGAACAAGCGGCTGAATTCATCCAAGATGGCATGACTGTGGGTATGAGTGGCTTTACTCGCGCTGGTGAAGCGAAGGCGGTTCCTTTAGCTTTAGTACAACGCGCAAAAGCAAATCCATTAAAGATCACGTTAATTACTGGTGCATCACTAGGGAACGATCTAGACAAACAATTGACTGAAGCTGGTGTATTGGCACGCCGTTTACCGTTCCAGGTCGATAACACTTTACGTAAAGCGATCAATAAAGGCGAAGTGATGTTCATCGATCAGCATTTGTCTGAAACAGTTGAACAGATGCGTAACCAGCAGTTGAAAAAACCTGATGTAGCGGTAATTGAAGCAGTTGCGATCACTGAAGATGGCGGCATCATTCCAACAACTTCTGTAGGTAACTCTGCAAGTTTTGCAATTTTTGCAGAGAAAGTGATTGTTGAAATCAATACGAATTTAAGCCCGGCATTTGAAGGCTTGCACGATATCTACATCCCGACGTATCGTCCAACGCGTCAAGCGATTCCATTGACTCAAGTGGATGAGCGTATTGGTACGCATGCGATCAATATCGATCCATCTAAAATTGTTGGTATCGTATTTAACAGCGAATTACACGACTCTCCATCTACTGTAACCGCACCAGATGATGAGACTCAAAGCATTGCCAACCATTTGATCGCTTTCTTTGAAAAAGAAGTAGCTGAAGACCGTCTACCGAAAAACCTCGGGCCTCTTCAAGCAGGGATTGGTTCAATCGCAAATGCGGTATTGACGGGTCTGAAAGATTCAAACTTCGAAGACTTGATCATGTACTCAGAAGTACTACAAGACTGTACCTTTGAATTGATCGACGCAGGTAAGATGAAGTTTGCTTCAGGTTCTTCAATTACACTTTCTGCTAAATATGGCGAGAAAGTATTTAACAACCTTGAGCAATACAAAGACAAACTGGTATTACGTCCACAAGAGATCTCTAACCACCCTGAACTGGTACGTCGTTTAGGTATTATCGGCATCAACACTGCACTTGAGTTTGATATTTACGGTAACGTGAACTCAACTCACGTATGTGGTACCAAAATGATGAACGGTATTGGTGGTTCAGGTGACTTCGCGCGTAATGCCCACTTGGCGATCTTCGTAACCAAATCAATCGCGAAAGGTGGCGACATATCTTCAGTAGTACCATTCGCGTCTCACGTAGACCATGCTGAACATGATGTAGATATTCTGGTAACTGAACAAGGTCTGGCAGATCTTCGTGGTCTGGCGCCACGTGAACGTGCTCGTGCGATCATCGATAACTGTGCGCACCCAATGTACCGCGATGCATTGAATGACTACTTCGACCGTGCATGTGCGAAAGGTGGTCATACGCCTCACCTGCTTCGTGAAGCATTGTCTTGGCACTCTAACTTTGAAGAAAATGGTCATATGCTTGCAGTAGAAGCTGCAGTCAAAACTGCTTAATTAACCGCTTCAGAAAACGCCCTACGGGGCGTTTTTTTATGGGAAAAATAATAAATTAGCGAGGACAAATCCATCTATAAAAATCTGATCTGCTTAACTTCTTAAATATTTTGAATGATTAAACTGCACTTAGTCTGGATGCAGGGCTTTAAATTCCAGTTCTTCACCCTCATACTTCTACCAAGACAAAGATTAGAGACATGACATGCGCGTAGATATTTGGTCAGATGTGGTCTGCCCTTTTTGCTATATTGGTAAAAAACGTCTGGAAGCTGCTGCAAAGGAAAGTGGGATTGAACTTGAAGTCCATTGGCATAGTTTTCAGCTAGATCCTGAAGCACCAGTCCGTCAGGAAGTTTCCAACTCTGAGCGTTTGGCACAAAAATATGGCCGCTCAGTGCCAGAAGTTGAAGACATGCAGCGCAATATTGCAGCCATGGCTAAACAGGAAGGCATTGAATTTAACTGGGAAGGCGCCAATTCTGGCAATACCTTGAATGCGCATCGCATCATTCACCTGGCACAAAGCAAAGGTCTAGGCAATGAAGCTCAGGAAGCCTTTTTCTACAGCTATATGACGCAAGGCCTGCCGATTGGTGAACGTGAAACGCTGGAAGATGTTGCAGCGCGTATTGGCCTGAACCCGGTTGAAGTAGATGATTTACTCGACTCGGATGAATTTGCGGACTTTGTTAAATTTGACCAGGAAGTAGCGCGTGACCAGCTCAAAGTTACCGGTGTTCCGTTCTTTGTATTTGATCAACGCATTGCTTTGGCAGGTGCTCAGCCGAAGGAAGTTTTCTTGCAAGTTCTTGAAAAAGCTTTAGAGGAGCCACAGGAACAGCCAACAGCTGATCAGTGTTCTACAGATGCTTGTGATGTTCCGGCAAAGCCTGAATAAAAATTAAATCAAATCAAAAAATCCCCATTCAAGATGGGGATTTTTTATGAATGATATGAACTATTCAACCAGAAAGCTAATCTTTAGATTGACACGATATTCGGTAATTTTATTGTCATTAATGACGACCTTCTGTTCATTGATCCAAGCACCTTGAACATTTTTAATCGTCTCTGTGACTTTCGCGATGCCAGTCTGAATTGCATCCTCAAAGCTTTTACTACTGCTTGAATTGACTTCTACCACTTTTGCAATTGCCATGATTCAACACTCACTCTGTGAAGATAGAAGCATTCATCTTAGTCGATTTAAATTTCTCTACAGCTCTTAGCAAACAAGCGATAGCAAAAACTTACAGGGAATGAACAAATACTGGCCTGCCCTTATTGCTTTAAAAAAATTTAAATCTGGATCTCTAGTTTTAAATAATCAACAAATAAATGTTTGCTTAAAAGCTTCTAAAACATCTAAAAAATGTATAAAAAACAATCCAAAACTATCTAGAGCAAATATTCTAATATATTGTTTTATAGAGTATTTTATCTAAATTTAGTTGCTTTTCTTGCCGATTTGATCATTTTTTATTAATTGCCATTTGATATTATTTTTCACGTAATTTAGGACTAACTTTTTTTCTTGTTCAAGCTCTTGAACACCCAGATATCAAAAGGTCATGTTATGAAAACTGTTAAATTTTTATGCGCAGCAACTGTGATGGCTTTTTCTCTACAAGCTTCAGCACAAATGGCTCAAGTGGTTTATCTTCCAGATTTCCCTGTAAGCAAAGCACCAGTTGAAACTGTAGCAACAGATACTGCAACTGCAGAAACTGAAAAAGCGGCTTAAGTCTTTAAGCAAAATCTCCCAGCAGGCTGAATTATTCAGCCTGTTTTTATTTCAGGGCTTCGAAAATTTAACTTGTTCTTCTATTTAAAGAGCATTAAAAACCTCATTATTTTTTATTTTATTTTGATTTCATTCACTTTTTACTCAAAAACAACTACCAAATTCGCTTAAAAAAATACTCAAAATAATCAAGCATTTTGTCAATCAGATGCTTATAATCAGAACCTGATCTTTTATGGATTTCAGACTTTCTTGTTATGAACCAGCTTCAAGCATTAATACAGGGAAAAATTTCTCCGCAGGCAATTTCTGTGGATTTTTTGATTGAAATGGCTGAGCGTTATCCAGATCCCAACTCTACCGAATACAAACTGGTAGAACTTGCAATCAATATGATCATGGCCAATTCACTGGATAAAGCACTCAAATATATCTAGAGAGCTAAAATGAATGCTTTAGAAAAAGCAAAATTAATTAAAGAATTAAATGAATTAGGGAAGCAACTAGAACATAAATCCCTCAGTTTATATGAAGCCGCCCGAACCAAAAAACGACTCCAAGATATTTTTCATCTCTGTGATGAACCTGTTTTTAAAAATCAGATTTTAAGTTTTAAATCTCGTGTCCAGCCTGAGCTGGCAGCACATCAGTTTGCGGCGAGCACCGAGTTTCATCACTGTTATCGCGGTTATTTTAAGGATCCTGTCCAGCTGCAACAGACACTGACTGCGCATACAGAAACAGGCTGGGCCTTTTTGCATCAGCCACAACAAGGCTGGCAAATCTGGCTGGGTCCCGTAGAGCAATCTGATTTTTTACATAGTGAATGGGATGAATTAGTAAATTCTCACAACTGGCTTTTGCAGCAACAGCAACAGCAACAAGGCGCATGTTTTCCTCTCGATCCCCAACTGGATATTCCGGCTTTATCGGTTCAAGATGCCGAATTCGATACGCTTACCCTGGAAATCGCACGTTATCATCAGGGCAGTTTGCAGATCCGGACCAAGATCACTGCACCTCAACTGTCTAAAACAATCGAACCTGATTTAGACAGAACAACTGGCAAAACAGAAGAAGCCAAAACAGCTGAGCTGTCTATAGAAATAGACAACACGGATAGTTCATCCTCTATTTTGATAATAGATGAAAATATTAATTTTCCTGAATCTTTACAGCTAGGTGAATTCTCTGCCCTGCTGCATCCATTAGAACATGCAGGAGCGACTATACGGCGTCTCTGTGCCCTAGAATTACAGCCGACTGCCTCTCAACCAGCTGAACTTGAAATGGCGCTATATTATGCTGAGGAAGACCACTGGCAGGCACGTCCTGTTTATCTTGCCATGCAGACCGACCAACAATGGCAAGGTCTGAAATATCTGATGCTCTTGGGTGCACCAAGTCTCTTGCAAGCTAATTCATGTATCCAGCACTGGGGCACGCAGCATGGACGGCGTTGTACAGAGATAAAATCCATATCATGGGCAGCTTTAGGTGCCTGCCTTGATCGGATAGATCTTTTCACTGAAATGTATCTGCAACACGCCGAAACGGTCTGGATGCCTGAGGAAAGCTATGCCTATATTCCTGCTCGGTGTATTCATCAAAAGAAATTTATCAGTTTTGAAGAAGCGCCCGTTAATTTTTCTACTCCAATTTTATTACTACAGGAACATCAGAAAATTCGGGTCATTCATGGGGAACGCCGCCTGGCATTGTCTAATCAGGAAATCGCTTACCCTTATTTAATGCTCAAACGTGATAAGGATTTGAATTGGCAAAAAATTCATCAAATTGTTTTAGGATTGTCACAGCCGGTACAGGTTTTAGATCTTTATATGGCAATTCAGGCACAAATCATTAAATAATTGATGTAGTTATGTAGTTTATCCTTGCTTTTTTTCCTTATTTTTTAGAAAACTAGCGCAGTAAATAAAACAAGATAAGAGCAAGAATCAACTCATGCGAATAAACCAAATTACTCGAATCTTATTGCTATCATTTGGCGTGGGATTAAGTAGTAACCCAGTTTGGGCAGAAGTATCTCCTACAGAAACAGAACAGCCTACAGGTGCAGGTGCAGGTGCAGGTATTTTAGATCAGATTCCACGCCTGATCGACGCTACGCCTACGATTTTACCTGAACAGTCAGACGAAGCGATGGTGCCCACCACCGAAGAAACAGAAGATAAATCTTGGGCCGACAAAAAGCAGAAAAGAATCCGTGAATGGGCAGACCGCACCGCACATAAGATTGATAACTGGTTTGGCCAGACCAACCCGGATGAGCCAGCAACTGCGACCTTGCGAATCATTCTGGATAATAGCTGGGACAAATATGAAAACTATGAAATCAAGCCGAGGATTCGAGGAAAAATCAAGCTTCCCACCTTGGAACAAAAGTTAAGTCTGGTCTTTGGTGATGACAGTCTGGATAACGAACTGGACACCAATGTCGCAATTACCAATGAAAATCCTGGCAATGCCCGGGATAAAAATCTGGATATTCGCCGTACCCGCGAGAACAACAGCTCGTTTGCACTCCGCTGGTCAGAATTTTCGAAAGGTCTACCTTTCGATAGCGATCTGGATCTGGGGGTACGTTCTGGGGATGATATCTATGTACGGGCCAAAATCAGTAAAGACTGGGCGATGCAGAATGACTTCTCTTTTCATGCCGAACAGATTTATCGCTATGGATTGCAGAGTGAAAATTATTTGCGGACCAACCTGGAACTGATCCATGCTCGTCCCAATGAGGCTTTTTTTTCCAATCAGTTAAGTTTGACCTATGCAGATGAGCAGGAAGACGATCTGACTTGGGATAACTATACCTTCAGACAGCATCAATTTTTCCAAGACAACCGCTTTAACTATGGTATCTATACGGGCGGCTATCTGGATGATAAAGATTTATGCTTAAATCGCTGGGGACCTTATGTGTCCTGGAGACAGCCTTTCTTACGTGAATGGTTCTTTGTGCAAGGCGACCTGAACTATCTGAATGATGACCGACTGGACCGCAGCCATTATCTCAGTGCGATGGTACGTCTTGAGGCCATTTTCTAAATTTGAACAAATCCGAAACTATAAAAGCCCATAAAATATGGGCTTTTTAATGTCTGAATCCAATGAGTTTTTATTGGCGGTGCTCAACCGTTGTAAAAACAATACGATCACTACGAATCACACGTTTTTGCTACAAAGAAGGTTGTTCCATCTGTGGCATATTCCATACTGCGCGGTCTGTACGCTGAATTCGTTTTACTTTTGGTGCTTCTTTTTTCATTGGTGCGTGAAAACTAATACGATCACTGCGAGTCACTTTTTTGGACTCAGTATTAGCCATTGTGGCTGCGCTCATTGACATTAGAATGATTGTACTCAGACTCATCATCAGTGATTTTTTCATGGGAGAATTCTCTTAACTTAATAATCGTTATTATAAATTAATATTTTAATTATTATCTATTTTATAGATTTAAAACTTAAAGGTATTTTTTTATTCTAGCTATCGCTTTTTTAAATCATTAAGGAAAAATTGAAGTTTTAAACACCAGATTCAGAACATAAAAAATCCCTCCGTAGAGGGATTTTTGAAGTATAAAAAATTAACCCAATAATAGACTATTAATACGTTTTACATACTCAGCCGGATTTTCTGGTAGACCACCTTCTGCAATCATCGCCTGATCAAAGATCACATTGGCCAGATCATCAAACTGGGTAGAACCTTCTAGTTTTTTCACCAGTGGATGTTCCGGGTTGATCTCCAGAATCGGCTTCACATCCGGTACAGGCTGACCTGCATCTTTCAACATACGGATCAGTTGTGGAGAAAGCTCCCCTTCCCCTGTGACCAGACAGGCTGGTGAATCAACCAGACGAGTCGTTACACGTACTTCTTTAGTTTTATCTTTCAAAGAATCTGTCAGCTTTTCAACCACAGGTTTGAACTGTTCAGCAGCAGCTTCAAGTGCTTTCTTCTCTTCTGCATCTTGCAGATCACCTAGATCGACTGCACCCTTAGAAACATTTTGCAATGGCGTACCATCAAACTCATGCACAAAGTTCATTGCCCATTCATCAACACGCTCTGACATCAGCAATACTTCAATGCCTTTTTTCTTGAACACTTCCAGTTGCGGTGAGTTTTTCGCAGCATTCAGGCTTTCAGCAGTAATGTAGTAAATCGCTTTCTGGCCTTCTTTCATGCGTGCTTTATAGTCCGCCAATGAAGTGCTTACTTCATCATTCGTTGAAGTTGCATAGCGCAGCAGTTTCAAGATACGTTCGCGATTACCGAAATCTTCACCCAAACCTTCTTTCAGTACCGCACCAAATTCGCGGTAGAAAGTTTTGAAGTTTTCCTGATCTTTTTCATCTTCAGATTTTGCCAGATTATCCAAAGTGGTCAGAATACGGCGGGTATTGCCTTCACGGATGGTTTTCACATCACGGCTTTCCTGTAGCAATTCACGGCTCACGTTTAATGGAAGATCGGCACTGTCCACCACACCCTGTACAAAGCGCAGATAGTTTGGAATCAGGTTATCCGCATCATCCATAATGAAGACACGTTTCACATACAGCTTGATGCCGGCTTTGGCTTCACGGGTGAAAATATCCTGTGGCGCCTTGCTTGGGATATAAAGCAGTTGGGTATATTCAGTACTACCTTCAACACGGTTATGCGCCCAAGCCAATGGTGCAGCAAAATCATGAGTCAGGTTCTTATAGAATTCGGTATATTGCTCTTCAGTAATCTCAGATTTATTCCGAGTCCACAGTGCGCTGGCTGAGTTAATCGCTTCCCACTCATCGGTCTTCACATATTGACCGCCTTTTGGTGTTTCACCTTCAGCAGCTTCTTCTTCCTGCCAGACTTCTTTTTGCATCTGGATAGGCAGGCTGATGTGATCTGAATATTTATTGATGATCTGTTTGACTTTATAGCTTTGCAGATAATCCAGCGCATCTTCACGCAGATGCAGGATAATATCGGTACCACGACCTTCTTTAGTGATCTGTTCAACTTCGAATTCACCAGTACCGCCACTGATCCAGCGAACCCCTTCTGAGGTATCCGTACCGGCACGACGTGATTCTACAGTAATCTTATCAGCCACAATAAAGCCTGAGTAGAAACCGACACCAAACTGGCCAATCAGCTGCGCATCAGCTTTCTGATCACCCGTCAGTTTTGACATAAAGTCTTTGGTCCCTGATTTGGCAATCGTCCCCAGATTTTCAATGGCTTCTTGCTGGCTTAAACCGATCCCGTTATCTGAGATGGTAATAGTTTTATTTTCTGGATCGAGGCTGACACGAACGCGGAGGTCAGGATCATTTTCATAATACTCAGGATGATTAATGCCTTCAAAACGTAATTTGTCACACGCATCTGAAGCATTAGAAATTAATTCACGCAGGAAAATTTCAGGATTTGAATAAAGCGAATGGGTCACGAGGTGCAGTAACTGTGCTACCTCAGCCTGGAAACTGTGTTTTTGTACGCTCAAATCGCTCATGAATCACTCCTATTATTTTAGATACAGATGTTAACTGCTGCCTATATGAATGGAGTGAGTTCAATAATTTTCAATAGCCTCAAAATAATTTTTTCGCAAAAAATATTTTTATGGTTTTCATTTTTATCAGTTTAATTGATGGGATGGACAAGACTTAATAAGGCCCCAGTTTATAGATACGATCGAAATGCAGATCCAGCTGCTGCTGACGCATGTTATAAACCTGACTCAAGCAGGATACAGATTCCTGACAGCGGTCACGAAACTGCAGCCATTTCACCTGATCGCGTTGAATCACCGAACGTGTTCCCATCGGCACCATACGGCGCAAGATGTTATAGCTGGTACTCATTTTGACATCCGCATCATTCAGCAAACGATGTTCACAAATTGTTTTCTCAGTCGCGGTTGTCGCTTTCTGACAATTAAAACTGGCAGCATAACTCTGTGAAATAAACAGCGTGCTGAAGATCAAAAGACTCTTCGACAAAAAACTCATGCTTTGATCTTCCTTATTATTAAGTCGTATTCAATTAATATTTACTTTATTCGTTTTAATATATTTGAGTATTGCCAATCTGCTCAATTTCAATACGTTATAAATCGTTGTTATTTTGAAAAAAGCCCCATTCAGCATGAGGCTTTTGGAAAAAGTGAACCAAAAAATTGGAACTTAGAATTTATAACTATAACCGATCGTATACACCCAAGGATCGATCCCAAATTCACCTAAATTAATTTTTGTACCATCAGCAGTCTTTGCTTCCAGATCTGTATCTAAGTCTGCATAACGTGCATCAACAAATACACCCCAGTTTTTTGCATCCGCTGGCTGGAAGTTAAAACCGACTTGACCAGCTACCCCATAAGCAACATCTGCATCAAGCTTTGCTACGCCTAATGCGTCTTTTGCAGTTTGGCTAAATTCCTCATCCCATGGAATGAATACTGTAGCACCTACACCGATATATGGAGTAAAGCGGCTTGAATTTTTAAAATTATATTTGGCTGTGATTGTTGGTGGTAGATGTTTTAATGATGCAATTTTCACATCACCCGCCATCTCAACATCATGTTTAAATGGGGTAGCCAATAATAATTCGGCTGAAATGTTGTCATTGAAGAAATATTCGACTGAAGGAGTAAAATTGAGTTCGCTACTTGCTTTAGCATCTTCAACTACACCAGGAATCAGGTCAGTTTCCTGAGTAGGTGCTAATACAGAAGCCCCCACTTTCATTTGCCATTGACCTGCCATCGCAGATGCTGAAAGACCCATTAATGCAATTAGAGCTATTTGCTTTAACATTTTAAAATACCCCAAGGGAAGAATAATTATTAAGAAAATATTTCTTAATTAATAATAAACATGACTTAAATTAATATGCAATAGAGATTATAAAACTAAATTTTATTTATTATTTAAGTATATGTAATTATTAAATATTTATTTTAAATTGACTATATTGGTTGGTTTTAAATACCCAGCAAATTAATCAGGTTAATATAACAATATTCAGAGTAAAATAATCAGGTTTATATTAATTTTATATTTAAATATATATTTTAAATACATCTTATAATTTATTTTAAATCTAAGCAAATCTGCTCCGACTTATATCAGAGCAGATTAAAATTGACTTACAGAACCATGGCTGCAATCCATCCAAAAATCATAAGTGGAATATTAAAATGAATGAAGGTTGGAACCACACTATCCTTCATATGGTCATGCTGACCATCCATATTCAGACCGGATGTTGGGCCTAGGGTTGAATCTGATGCTGGAGAACCGGCATCGCCCAAAGCAGCCGCAGTCCCGATGATCGCAATAGTTGCCGCAGGACTAAAACCAAATTGAATACAGAGCGGTACATAAATAATCGCCAGAATTGGAACAGTCGAGAATGATGAACCGATCCCTAATGTAATTAACAGACCAATCAACAACATCAGGAAAGCAGCCAGTGCCTGGCTATCGCCAATCCAGTTCACCGAAGCTTCGACTAAGGCTGGTACCTGATTAGTCGCTTCAATTACGGCAGCAAAACCTTGCGCGGCAATCATAATAAAACCAACCAGGGCCATCATACGCATACCGGTAATGATCACATCGTCTGCTTCTTTCCATTTAAAGATTCCGGCACAGCTTAAGATTGCTACACCGACCAGACCGGCAAGAATCATCGAATCTGAATAGAGCTGTACTGCAAGGGTTGCAAAGACAGCAACCGCTGCCATCCAGATAGTAAATTTAGCAATTTGTGGCTTTGCTGATTTTTGTTCTACACCCAGTTCAGCAGAGATACTTTGCTGCTGTTCCACATGGATATCTCTATACAGACGCGGCTTACGGTAGCTGATAAACATGGCCACCAGCAAACCCACGAACATACCTGAGACCGGAATCGCCATCGCAGCGGGAATCTGGTCATAAGTAATCTCAAAGCCATAGGGCTTACCAAAAGTATTGATGTTATGGCCCAAAATATCGTTCAGGAAGATGGCACCAAAACCGACTGGAACCAGCATATATGTTCCCACCAAACCAAAGGTCAGCAGACAGGCCACCAAACGGCGATCCAGCTTCAGATGGTTAAATACTAGCAATAACGGTGGAATCAGAACCGGAATAAAGGCGATGTGTACCGGAATCACGTTTTGCGAAAAAACGGCAGCCAATGCCACGGTACAGAAGATCAGATATTTAACCTTGTTCTGTGCCTTTTCTGATGCCTCACCTTTTAAGGTAGTAATCATTTTATAGGCCAGCAAGTCAGGCAGACCGGAACGTGCCAAGGCCAAAGCAAAGGCACCCAGGATGCCATAAGCCAAGGCAATTTTAGCGCCACCACCCAAACCATTGTTAAATGCGTCTAAAGTTCCCTGGAGGCCAAGACCTGCCAGCAAACCACCCGTAACAGCACCAATGACCAGGGCAAAAACCACAGGTACACGTGCCAATGAGAGTCCAAACATGACTCCAATAGCAGCAAGAATTGCGAACATAATGAATTGGGAATGAGAGAAAACGGCTATTTTATCAGAAAATCCGGATAAAAATTCTTCCACTTATCCCTTGCCGAGTCACATTCCCAATCTCCGTATCAAGTGGCCGCTGTTAATTTTTGCTGAATAAAATTATGAATCAGATGAGCCACCTGTTCCGGTTGGCTCAAAATTGCCCAGTGATTGGCATTCAGTTCTACCCGGGAAAAATCTTCTACCCATTTTGGCATTTCATCAATCAGATCCGGGCCAACAAACTGGTCCTTCTTGAGCACAATTGCCTGTACCGGACAGACCGCAAAACGCTGTCTAGGCCGAGATAAACGCGGCAAAAAGTTGGCCCGATACAGATTGACGCCATATTTGCCGTCTTTGACAATATTCTGGTTTAGCGGCAGATTTTCCTGCTGTTCCAGCTGACTGATCATTTTGCCCCAACGTTCTGCATTAAAGAAATTCCATGCTGTAGGCGCTATAAAAGGCAACTGGAATACCGCGATATACCAGGACCTAGTCATCTGTTTAAAAAACTTGGCCTTATGCTGTTTAAACTGTTCACGCATCCAGAAAGCAGCATGATCCAGACATGGGCCTGACATGGTGCTAAAAGACAAAATCCGACCTTTAAATTTAGGTTCGGTGGCTGCTTCCCAAGCCTGGATTGAACCCCAGTCATGAGCCGCGAGGTGGAAAGCTCGTCCCGGCAGGACCTGATCAACCACTTGCTCTAAATCTGTACACAGACGTTCCAAACGATAGTCCTTAATTTTTTTGGGAACGCTGGAGTCTCCTGCTCCGCGCACATCATAGGTCACCACAAAATAATCCTGAACGAGGTGAGAAATCACCGCTTCCCAAACATCCTGATGGTCAGGATAACCATGAACCAGCACCAAAGCCGGTCGCTCAGGCTCGCCCCAGGTTTTCACATAGAGACGTTGATGATCGCTGGTATCTACCCACTGGCTATGTCTTTGCATAGATGCATCCTTATTCGCTGATTGACTCTTTTATTGTTGAAATAGGCACGATTTATCAATGCCAGCTTATTTTTGTTGTTCTAGTATGCATACAAGACCAGAAAAAAGAATATCCGCATGAGCCTATTACGAAAAATTCAGCAACTGCCTTTGTTATCCAAATTTATCCTGAATCGCTATGCCCCCTATCGTGGAGCAGGAATTGTCATTGATGAAATGGACTTTGCCAATTATCACGTTCGCGTGAAAATGCCACTGACTCGCAAGAATCAGAATATTGTCGGAGTACATTTTGGTGGTAGCCTGTATTCCATGGTCGACCCTTTTTATATGTTATTACTGATGCACCATCTGGGCTCGAAATACATTGTCTGGGATAAAAGCTCTACCATTCAGTTTCTAGCGCCAGGACGTGGAACGGTCTATGCGGACATCCGGATTTCTAGGCAGGAAGTGCAAACAGTGAAAGAACTGGCAGCTGACCATAGGCCGGTTTATCGCCAGTATCAGCTCAATATTTATGATGATTCCGGTGTGCGTATCGCTGAGGTACAAAAGACCGTTTATATCCGCCTTAAACAGAGTAAAGGCAAACCTCGAGCCTCGAGAAGCTAAATAACGAAATTGAATAAACTAAAAGCGCCATTGAGGCGCTTTTAAATCTATCTGGAGGATAGTTCTGTCGATTAACGACGACGGTTATTCTGTTCGATCGCTGCACCAGCACCACCACCGATGGCACCACCAATTGCAGCACCACCTGTACCGCCAAAGATGCTTTTACCCACAGCAGAACCTACAGCACCACCGACACCGCTATAGGTCGCATTACGGTTTGAACCGCCTTGAGCTTTACTGCCGACTGCTGCACCGGCACCACCGCCAACTGCTGCACCAACACCACCACCCACTCTGTTACCTACACCACCACCCACTGCACCACCAAGCGCAGCTGCGCCAATACGCTGATCTTTAGCAGACATATTTTCACAGCCTGCCAACATAAAAGTAGAGATAGTTGCAACAGCCATTACGCTCATTAACTTTTTCATGATCTTGGCCTTCCTTCGTGCTTTGACTTAAGATTAACCTGATTTTAAGGAGCGATTCATAACAAGATGTTAAATCTTGAAACCCTCATGATTTATTTTGTAAAGAGCGCATGAAAGATCATGTTTTATTAATGATTTATCTATATTTAGAACAAGTAACTTCCAGATCATTTGACCTTTTCTAGCAATATAAATATGAATAATTTTAGGAAATAGAAAAGCCACCCGAAGGTGGCTTTTTAAAATGATTTAGCGGCTAATTACAGACCGTTAAATTCATCGCTGAATGCTTGGCTCAATGCTTGATCTACATCAGAGAAGTCATTGTGCAGTTCAAATTCTGCAGCTTCTGCTTCTTGACGACGACGCTCTAAGTGGTAAGCCAGACCTGTACCCGCTGGGATCAGACGACCTACAACTACGTTTTCTTTCAGACCGCGTAGATCATCTTCTTTACCTGTTACAGCCGCTTCAGTTAACACACGAGTGGTTTCCTGGAACGATGCAGCAGAGATGAACGAGTCAGTAGAAAGCGAGGCTTTGGTAATACCCATTAATTGACGTTCAAACTTCGCAGGGAACTTGTTCTGCGCAAGAACAGCTTGGTTCTCTTGCATCACACGGATGTAATCCACTTGTTCACCTTTAATGAAGCTTGTATCGCCACCGTCAGTGATGTCCACTTTACGCAGCATCTGACGTACGATCACTTCAATATGCTTGTCGTTGATTTTTACACCTTGCAGACGGTAAACGTCCTGAACTTCGTTCACGATGTAGTTGGTCAACGCCACTTCACCTTTCAGACGTAAGATGTCATGCGGGTTCTGTGGACCATCAGAAATGGTTTCACCACGGTTCACATGTTCACCTTCGAACACGTTAATGGTACGCCATTTCGGAATCAGTTCTTCGTAGATCTCAGAACCATCATCCGGAGTAATGACTAGACGGTTTTTACCTTTAGTCTCTTTACCGAAGCTTACAACACCTGATACTTCTGCAAGGATTGCGTGTTCTTTCGGTTTACGTGCTTCGAACAAGTCAGCAACACGTGGCAGACCACCGGTAATATCACGAGTACGTGAAGATTCTTGTGGTACACGACCAATTACGTCACCCACACCAATAGTTTCGCCATCACGGACAGAAAGAATGGTGTTTTGTGGCAAGAAGTAGAACTGTTCGCCGCCATCTACTGTGTCAAGCACAACAGCTGGACGTAAATCTTTACCAGAAGCAGGACGTGCTGTTACAGGCAAGATTTCAACAGTGGTCATACCAGTTGCATCATCAGTTTTCGATGTTGCAGTTACACCATCAGCGATTTGGCTGAAGCGAACTTTACCGGCAACTTCTGTAACCAGTGGATGTGTATGCGGATCCCAAGTCGCTACGATACCGCCTGCTTCTACAGCTTCGCCATCTTTCAGCAAGATAGACGCACCGTATGGCAGTTTGTAACGTTCACGTTCACGACCTAAGTCATCTGCAATACCGATTTCACCTGAACGTGAAGTTGATACCAAGTGACCTTTGGCATGTTGTACAGTTTTCACGTTGTGGAAACGTACAGTACCTTTATTACGAACTTGTACGCTGTTTGCAGCAGAAGTTCGGCTCGCAGCACCACCGACGTGGAAGGTACGCATGGTTAACTGTGTACCCGGCTCACCAATCGACTGAGCAGCCATAACACCTACAGATTCACCTGGGTTTACCAAGTGACCGCGTGCAAGGTCACGACCGTAACATTTCGCACAAACACCGAAAGTAGATTCACAAGATACCACTGAACGTACTTTAACTTCGTCGACACCTTGCTCTTCCAGGTAGTTTGCAAGTTTTTCGTCGATCAATGTGTTACGCGGCAGAATAACTTCTTCAGTACCCGCACGTTTCACATCTTCAGCTACTACACGACCTAGTACTCGAGTACCCAGGTTCTCGATCACGTCACCGCCTTGAATGAACGGAGTCATGACAAGACCAGACAACGTACCACAATCCGGCTCAGTGATGACCAAGTCTTGCGCAACGTCTACCAGACGACGAGTCAGGTAACCAGAGTTCGCTGTTTTCAGTGCTGTATCGGCCAAACCTTTACGCGCACCGTGTGTTGAAATGAAGTACTGAAGTACTGTCAAACCTTCACGGAAGTTTGCTTTAATTGGAGTCTCAATGATCGAACCATCCGGTTTCGCCATCAGACCACGCATACCAGCCAACTGACGAATCTGAGCTGCGGAACCACGGGCACCAGAGTCAGACATCATGTAGATGCTGTTGAATGATTTCTGTTTCTCGTCTTCACCCTGTTTGTTCTTAACAGTTGTGAATGACAAGTTGTCCATCATCGCTTTCGCTACCTGGTCGTTAGTACGCGCCCAGATATCGACCACTTTGTTATAACGTTCGCCAGCAGTTACGAAACCTTGTTCGAACTGTTGTTCGATTTCACGAACTTCAGCTTCTGCTTTCCCGATAATCGCTTGTTTTTGTGGTGGAATGACCATGTCTTCCATACCAACAGAAACACCAGAACGAGTCGCTTGACGGAAGCCAAGGTACATCAATTGGTCAGCGAAGATAACAGTGTCTTTCAGACCCAGTTTACGGTAGCAAGAGTTGATTAACTTAGAGATGTTCTTTTTGGTCATCTCAACGTTAATTTGCTGGAAGTCCATACCTTCAGGCACAACTTCCCAAAGCAGACAGCGACCAGGAGTCGTATCTACGATAATCGTTTGCTGTTCACGTTCGCCGTTTTCATTGATCACGGTTTGGTGTACACGTGCTTTCACGCGAGCGTGCATATCCACCTGACCAGTCGCAAGCGCACGGTTTACTTCGTCAGTATCCGCGAACACCATGCCTTCACCTTTGGCATTTACCGCATCACGAGTGATGTAGTAAAGACCCAAGACAACGTCCTGAGACGGTACGATGATTGGCTCACCGTTCGCTGGAGACAGAATGTTGTTGGTCGACATCATTAATGCACGAGCTTCTAACTGAGCTTCAAGTGTTAATGGTACGTGTACCGCCATTTGGTCACCATCGAAGTCGGCGTTGAACGCAGCACATACGAGTGGGTGAAGACGGATCGCTTTACCTTCAATCAGGATAGGTTCAAATGCTTGAAGACCTAGACGGTGAAGCGTCGGCGCACGGTTCAACATCACTGGATGCTGACGAATGACTGATGCTAGAACGTCCCAAACTTCTGGAGTTTCACGCTCAACCATTTTCTTCGCAGCTTTAATGGTTGTAGCCTGACCAGATGCTTGCAGTTTCGCAAAGATGAATGGCTTGAACAGTTCAAGCGCCATTTTCTTAGGAAGACCACATTGGTGTAAACGCAGGCTTGGACCTACGGTAATTACCGAACGACCAGAGTAATCGACACGTTTACCCAATAAGTTTTGACGGAAACGACCTTGTTTACCTTTGATCATATCTGCCAAAGATTTAAGCGGACGTTTGTTAGAACCAGTAATCGCACGACCACGACGACCGTTATCCAGCAATGCATCTACAGATTCTTGCAACATACGTTTTTCGTTACGTACGATGATGTCTGGAGCCGCAAGGTCAAGAAGACGTTTTAAACGGTTGTTACGGTTGATCACACGACGGTAAAGGTCGTTCAGGTCAGAAGTCGCGAAACGACCACCTTCAAGTGGTACAAGCGGACGAAGATCTGGTGGAAGTACTGGAAGTACGTTCATCACCATCCATTCTGGCTTGTTGTTCGAATCGTTAAATGCTTCCATCAATTTCAGACGCTTAGAGGCTTTTTTAAGCTTAGTTTCTGAAGTTGTATTTGGAATTTCTTCACGAAGACGCGCAATTTCAGCTTCAAGATCGATATCTTTAAGCAAGTCTTGAACTGCTTCTGCACCCATTTTCGCGGTGAATTCGTCACCGTGTTCTTCTAACGCATTGAAATATTCTTCATCGTTAAGAAGTTGGTATTTCTCAAATGGAGTCATACCTGGGTCAGTGACAACATAAGATTCGAAATACAATACGCGTTCGATATCACGTAGCGTCATGTCTAATAAAAGACCGATACGGCTAGGCAGTGATTTCAGGAACCAGATGTGCGCAACTGGAGACGCAAGCTCGATGTGACCCATACGCTCACGACGAACTTTTGCAGTTGTTACTTCAACGCCACATTTTTCACAAATGACGCCTTTGTATTTCATACGCTTGTATTTACCACACAAGCATTCGTAATCTTTTACTGGACCAAAGATTTTGGCACAGAATAAACCGTCACGTTCTGGTTTGAACGTACGGTAGTTAATGGTTTCTGGCTTTTTAACTTCACCATGAGACCACGACTTAATCATTTCTGGTGACGCAAGACCAATACGGATGCGATCAAACTCTACTGGAGCATGACCGTCGGAATCCGTCTTTTTGCGCATGATATCGAGCAAGTCTTTCAATTTTTTTCTCCGTGTGTCGAGGAGATTTTCACTTCCCGACTGGGTCACAAATATTGTTTTTTAACTGAAATTTGGAATCTCCCCTAACCCCTCTTTACTAAAGAGGGGAACTCCCCCTTTGAAAAGGGGGCCGGGGGGATTAATTAGTCACCATTTTTCAGTTCAATGTTGATACCTAAAGAACGGATCTCTTTGGTCAATACGTTGAACGATTCAGGCATACCTGGGTCCATATAATGGTTACCATCTACAATGTTCTTATAGATACGGGTACGGCCTTCAACGTCATCCGACTTCACAGTAAGCATTTCTTGAAGTGTATATGCTGCACCGTATGCTTCCAGTGCCCAGACTTCCATCTCACCGAAACGCTGACCACCGAATTGTGCTTTACCACCAAGCGGCTGTTGCGTTACTAGAGAGTAAGAACCAGTAGAACGCGCATGCATCTTGTCGTCAACCAAGTGGTTCAGTTTCAGCATGTACATGTAACCTACAGTTACAGGACGGTCGAAACGTTCACCAGTACGGCCATCGTACAATACAGTTTGACCCGTACGTGACAAGCCAGCAAGCTCAAGTAATTCTTTGATCTGACCTTCTTCAGCACCGTCAAATACTGGAGTTGCCAAAGGAACACCTTTACGCAGGTTACCAGACAGTTTCAAGATTTCTTCATCAGTCAGGCTGTCAAGATCTTCTTGCTGACCGCCAACCTTATTATAAATCTTGTCTAAGAAATCACGCAGTTCAAGAACTGTACGCTGTTCTTTCAGCATCTTGTCGATTTGATCGCCAAGACCTTTAGCAGCCATACCCAAGTGAGTTTCCAGAATCTGACCCACGTTCATACGTGATGGTACACCGAGCGGGTTCAGTACGATATCTACTGGCACACCATTGGCATCATGCGGCATGTCCTCAACAGGCAGGATGTTAGAAACTACACCCTTGTTCCCGTGACGACCCGCCATCTTATCACCAGGCTGGATACGACGTTTAACTGCCAGGTAAACCTTAACAACTTTCAATACGCCAGTTGTCAGTTCGTCACCTGTAGAAAGTTTGCGTTTTTTCTCAGCAAATTTCTCATCAATTTCAAGACTCTTCTCTTTCAGGAACACTTGAATTTGAGTTAAACGTTCAGCAATTGCTTCATCACTTGGTTGGATATCAAGCAGATCAACAAGCTCTAAACCAGATAACAATTCTTCAGACAGTTTGTCACCGCGTTTAGTGGTACCGCCACCGTTAGATTCCTGACCTTTCAACAGACGTACAATACGTTCACGTGCTGCTTCTTCGAAGATTTTGTATTCTTCTTTCAAGTCTTTACGGTAAGCATCAAGCTGAGCTTTTTCAATTGCTTGAGCACGTTCGTCTTTCTCAAGACCGTCACGTGTAAACACTTGAACGTCGATCACAGTACCTTTAGTACCCGATGGAACACGTAAAGAAGAATCTTTTACGTCAGCCGCTTTTTCACCGAAGATTGCACGAAGCAGTTTTTCTTCAGGAGTTAACTGAGTTTCACCTTTAGGCGTTACTTTACCTACCAGGATGTCACCCGCAGTCACTTCAGCACCGATGTAAACGATACCTGACTCGTCCAGTTTAGAAAGCGCTGCTTCACCCACGTTCGGAATATCGGCAGTAATTTCTTCAGCACCCAATTTGGTATCACGTGCCACACATGAAAGTTCCTGGATGTGAATAGACGTTAAACGGTCTTCTTGAAGAACACGCTCAGATAATAAGATCGAGTCTTCGTAGTTGTAACCATTCCAGGTCATGAACGCTACACGCATGTTTTGACCAAGCGCAAGCTCACCGCCATCAGTTGATGGACCGTCAGCCAGAACGTCACCACGACCTACTTTATCGCCCAGGTTCACAAGAACTTTCTGGTTGATACAAGTGTTCTGGTTAGAACGTGTGTATTTGATCAGGTTATAGATATCTACACCTGCTTCGCCTGCAACCATTTCGTCTTCGTTGACACGAATTACAACACGCGAAGCGTCAACAAATTCAATACGACCACCACGTTTCGCGATTACACATACACCAGAGTCATGTGCTACGTTCGCTTCCATACCGGTACCAACCAGTGGTTTATCAGCAATTAACGTAGGAACAGCCTGACGTTGCATGTTCGAACCCATCAATGCACGGTTGGCGTCATCGTGCTCAAGGAACGGAATTAGTGATGCTGCTACAGATACAACCTGCTGAGCAGATACGTCCATATGCGTCACTTTTTCAGGAGGCATACGTACGAATTCACCTTGGTGACGTACAGAAACGAATTCTTCAGACAGGTTGCCATCTTTATCTACTGCAGAGTCGGCCTGTGCAATCACAGTACCTACTTCTTCAATCGCAGATAAGTATTCAACGTCATCAGTTACGCGACCATCAACCACTTTACGGTATGGAGTTTCTAGGAAACCGAAGTTGTTACATTTCGCATAAACAGACAGCGAGTTGATCAAACCAATGTTTGGACCCTCAGGAGTCTCAATTGGACATACACGACCGTAGTGAGTTTGATGGACGTCACGTACTTCGAAGCCCGCACGTTCACGAGTCAAACCACCAGGCCCCAGTGCTGATACACGACGTTTGTGTGTAATTTCAGACAACGGGTTGTTTTGGTCCATGAACTGAGACAACTGGCTTGAACCAAAGAATTCTTTGATTGCAGCAGCCACTGGCTTCGCATTGATCAGGTCTTGCGGAGACAGGTTATCAGTTTCGGCTTGAGACAGACGTTCTTTAACCGCACGCTCTACACGAACCAGACCTACACGGAATTGATTCTCGGTCATTTCACCCACAGAACGAACACGACGGTTACCCAAGTGGTCGATATCGTCGACTTCACCCTTACCGTTACGGATTTCTACTAATGTTTTTAATACATCAGTGATATCTTCGTTCGAGAGAATGCCTTCAACTTCGCGTGACTTCTGGTCAGTACCCACTTCGTAAGGACGACCCAAACGACGGTTGAACTTCATACGGCCGACTGGAGACAGATCATAACGCTCAGAAGAGAAGAACAGGTTATTGAACAGGTTCTCAGCAGCTTCTTTTGTTGGTGGCTCACCTGGACGCATGACTTTGTAGATTTCTACAAGCGCTTCATCACGGCTTACTGTGGTATCAGCACGTAATGTATCCGCAATAAACGGACCACGGTCGATATCGTTAGTAAACAGGATATTGAACTGTTTCACGCCGCCTTCTGCAATTTTCACCATGATTTCATGGCTCAGAACAGTATTGGCTGCAATCACCTCACCATCTTTCAGTAGAATGTCTTCAGCAGTGATACGTTCGTACAGGTACTCATCAGGAACAGAAAGCTTCTCAAGACCAGATGCTTCCATTTGACGTACATGACGTGCGTTAATACGTTTACCTTGTTCAACAATGACTTTGCCGTCTTTGTCAGCAATGTCGAACTGTGCCATTTCGCCGCGCAGGCGCTCTGGAACAAGGTCAATCTGATAGCTCCCCATGTCCAGATACACAGGTACTTTCTCGTAGAACATGTCGAGAATTTGTTCATTGGCATAACCCAACGCACGAAGCACCACAGTCGCAAGCAATTTACGACGACGGTCAATACGTACGTAGACCAGGTCTTTAGCATCGAATTCAAAGTCTAACCATGAACCACGGTAAGGAATGATACGAGCTGAATAAAGGACTTTACCGCTTGAGTGAGTCTTGCCTTTATCGTGGTCAAAGAATACGCCCGGTGAACGGTGCAATTGCGATACGATTACACGCTCGGTACCGTTAATCACGAAAGTACCGTTGTCTGTCATAAGCGGCATTTCGCCCATGTAGACTTCTTGTTCACGTACGTCTTTGATTGATTTAGTTTCGCGATCTTTCAGGATCAAACGAATTTTTACGCGCATTGGTGCTGCATAAGTTGAGCCACGAAGGATACATTCGCGTACATCAAACTCAGGCTTACCAAGACTATACTCAACGAATTCTAAAGCAGCATTGCCAGAATAACTTTCAATAGGAAAAACTGAACGAAATGCGGCTTGGAGACCGATATCTTCGCGGTTTTTTGGTGATTTGCCATCTTGTAAGAATGTTCTGTACGAGTCGACTTGAATCGCGAGCAGGTACGGAGCATCCATGACGCTAGGCAATTTACCAAAATTCTTACGGATCCGTTTCTTTTCGGTATATGAGTATGCCATCTGGAGTCCTCGGAAAGTGTAAACCAAGCCCGCCTGCAGAACGGGCTCAGAAGGAATTACGCTGGCCGATATGGCCACCACTCTTTACAAATGCTGCAATTTTTAGTGGTATTAAAACGCTTAACAATATTTTTTTAATGAAAAATATTGGTAAGCGTTTGTTCATTATGTTTATTTTTAATTTGTATGAATTTTATATCATGCAAACAAAAATCGAGCCGATTATTGTAACGCAAAAAGGCTGATGACCCAAGAGCCATCAGCCAATTTTTGGAGCCGATTATAAAAAACCGGCTCCTTTAAGAAATTACTTAAGAGTAACTGTAGCACCAGCTTCTTCAAGTTTTTTCTTAAGCTCTTCGCCTTCTTCTTTAGAAACGCCTTCTTTAAGAACTGTAGGTGCGCCCTCAACCATGTCTTTAGCTTCTTTCAAGCCAAGACCAGTAGCTTCACGAACTGCTTTAATTACAGCAACTTTGTTAGCACCGAAAGAAGTCAACTCAACGTTGAATTCTGATTGTTCTTCAGCAGCAGCAGCAGCGCCAGGAGCAGCAGCAACAGCAACAGCAGCAGCAGATACGTTGAATTTCTCTTCGAAAGCAGAGATTAGTTCAACAAGTTCAAGAACAGTTTTTTCTGCAACTGCGTTTAGGATTTCTTCGTTAGTTAAAGCCATGAGAATAACTCCAAATGGAAATTGAATGGTGTGGAAATAAATTTAAGCTTATGCAGCTTCTGACTCGTTTTTCTCTTTGAGCGCAGTAATAAGGCGACCCAATTTCGAAATAGGAGCTTGAAGAACGTTTGCAAGCATAGTAAGCGCTTTTTCTTGGTTCGGAAGGTTCGCGATTACGCTAACTTCAGCACCTTCGTAAACTTTGCCATCAAATGCAGCAGCTTTAAGTTCGAATGCTTTGTTAGTTTTTGCGAATTCTTCGAACAAGCGTGCAGCTGCACCCATGTCGTCTTCAGAAGTCGAGAAAGCTAAGATTGTTGGGCCAACAAGGCTGTCGTTCAAGATATTGAATTGAGTATCTTGAAGAGCACGTTTAGCCAGAGTGTTACGCACGATACGTGTTTTAACACCTAGTTTACGAGCTTCAACACGAAGAGCAGTTAATTGCTCAACTGTTAAACCTTGGTAGTCAGCAACAACAGCGGCAAATGCAGTAGAAGCAATTTCACTTACTTCAGCTACGATCTGTTTTTTGCCTTCAATAAGAAGAGCCATTGTAAAACCTCCTAACGGTGATTTATGTGCCTGATACAAGCACACTCCCAATTCGTGAATTCATCTCTGAAATCACACGCGGAGGATGAACAAATCACACCACCGCGTCTACGCAGGCTGAAATATTAAGAAAGAAGCATAAAACTCCCCTCGCCTGAGGTCTTTGACGCTGATAAATTTACATTTATCAATTCAAAGTCTGCCTAAGTTCGCAAGAGACGGAGCGTTTCTTGCGTAAAAATCAAAGCAGCGCTTTGATTTTTACTCAGGGCTTTAAAATTCTGTATAAGTTTAAAACTTATTTAGAAACGTTTGCTACATCAACGATCAGACCAGGACCCATAGTAGAGCTTAGAGTGATCTTTTGGATGTAAACACCTTTAGAAGTAGCAGGTTTTGCTTTCTTAAGGTCAGCTACAAGAGCTTCAACGTTTTGACGAACAGCTTCAGCAGAGAAACCTACTTGACCGATCGCAGCGTGGATAATACCCGCTTTGTCTACACGGTAACGTGCTTGACCAGCTTTTGCATTTTTAACTGCAGTAGCAACGTCAGGAGTTACAGTACCCACTTTAGGGTTTGGCATTAAGCCACGTGGACCAAGAATCGTACCCAGTTTACCAACAACGCGCATTGCATCAGGAGCAGCAATCACTACGTCGAAGTCAAGGTTTCCGCCTTGGATGCTTTCAGCAAGATCGTCGAAACCAACAACGTCTGCACCAGCTTCTTTCGCAGCTTCAGCAGCAGCGCCTTGAGCAAATACAGCTACGCGTACAGTTTTACCAGTACCTGCAGGAAGAGTAGTCGCGCCACGAACAACCTGATCAGATTTACGAGGGTCAACACCCAGGTTTACAGCGATGTCCAAAGATTCTTTGAATTTCGCAGCTGGAAGGCTAGTAAGAACTTCTACAGCTTCTTCTAAAGTGTAAACTTTCTGTGCTTCTACAGCAGCAGCAATGGCTTTTTGACGTTTAGTTAACTTTGCCATGTCTTATAGCTCCACTTCCAAGCCCATAGAACGTGCAGAACCAGCGATGGTACGTACACGCGCGTCTAAATCAGCACCAGTTAAATCTGGTTCTTTAGTAGTCGCGATTTCTTCCAATTGAGCACGAGTCAACTTACCAACTTTAGTTTTGTTAGGTACAGAAGAACCCTTTTGGATACCAGCAGCTTTCTTAAGAAGAACAGCAGCAGGTGGAGTTTTCATGATAAATGTGAACGACTTGTCGTTGTACACAGTGATCACGACTGGAATTGGCAGACCAGCTTCAACTTTTTGTGTAGCAGCATTGAATTCTTTACAGAATGCCATGATGTTAACACCACGTTGACCTAGTGCAGGACCAATCGGTGGAGATGGATTCGCTTTACCAGCTGGAACTTGCAGCTTGATATAGCCGTCAATCTTCTTAGCCATTTCAAATTACCTCTGGGTGCAAACGCCGCTAGGCTCCCCAATGATTTCAAGTAACGATACCGTTACAATAACAATGCCTGATTTGCACGCAAATCAGGCGTTTTCAACCCGAACAAATTAAACTGTTTTTTCGACTTGGCGAAATTCCAGTTCAACCTGAGTTGGTCGGTTAAATACGTTAATAGTCAGCGTTAAGCGTGACTTGTCGTAAAGCACTTCTTCCACCACACCTTTAAAGTCAGTGAATGGACCGTCAATTACGAGTAATTCTTCGCCTGGTTCAAACATGGTCTTAGGACGCGGTGCTTCACCAGTATTGCGTACACGTGCAAGAATTGCATCAGCTTCTTTTTGCGTAATTGGAGCCGGTTTTTCAGCCGTACCGCCAATAAAGCCCAGCACTTTTGGACATTCTTTCACGATATGCCAAGTGTCATCGTTCATTTCCATTTCGACTAATACATAGCCAGGAAAGAACTTACGCTCTGATTTACGCTTCTTGCCATCCTTCATTTCTACCACTTCTTCGGTAGGAACAAGGACTTCACCAAAGCTATCGGCAACAGCGCTACGCTGGATTCGATCATTAAGCGAACGCATTACTTGTTTTTCATAACCTGAATAGGCATGAATAATGTACCAACGTTTCATAGCTCTCTTACCCGATAATAAACTTCATTAACCAGCCTAAAACATAGTCAAAGCACCATAGAACAATGGCTGCTATCACTACAACAGCAAGGACTTGCCAAGATGTGGTCATAGTCTCTTGTTTGGTAGGCCAGGTCACTCGACGTAACTCGATTCGTGCATCCTTAAGAAGACGAACAAAGCCTTTGCCTTGATGGGTGGCGTATAATAAACCGAATGCCACAACGATACAAGCCAAAATTACCCCAACGCGCACCCAAATATCATTCGCAGGCGCCCAGTATGCAGGTAAGTATTGGTTTACCATCATAGCACCGACCAATAAAATCAAGGCGATAACCCATAGAACAATGTCTAATGGAGAACTAGAACTTACATCTACAGCAGGATTATTTCTTTGAGGAATTGCCGCTTCGCTTAATGCGTCGCGTGATTTATCATTCGACATTTTTGTACTCGTCGTAGGTTTCGCGACTTATTATATGACCAGTTTTGCCGACATCAAGCGTCTTTTGAAAAAAACTTGGCAGGCCAGGAGGGACTCGAACCCCCAACATTCGGTTTTGGAGACCGACGCTCTACCAATTGAACTACTGGCCTGTAGATAAACTGGAGCCGAAACTCCAGCTTATTTTCTATTCTATGATTATGCAGTTACTTTAGCAACTACACCAGCACCAACTGTACGACCACCTTCACGGATCGCAAAACGTAGACCTGGGTCCATTGCGATTGGGTGGATTAGTTCTACTGACATTTCTACGTTGTCACCAGGCATAACCATTTCAACGCCTTCTTTCAAAGAAATCGCGCCAGTTACGCCCGTTGTACGGAAGTAGCGCTGTGGACGGTAACCGTTAAGGACTGACGCGTGCCGATCACCTTCGTG